>JABMPI010000410.1 GCA_013203755.1 Bacteroidota bacterium | reverse complement strand
GAACAGATAATCTGCAGTAACCATTTCCCTAAAATCGCCTTCAAAATCGTCGCAATTTATTCGTCCCAAAATAGTGAAAGTTGATCCTTGTTTTTTACCTGTCCCAAAAAGTTGCTTGCCCACAGTCGATAAATATCCCCAATCGTGTTTATTCAACGGAAAAGGTTGAGGAGCATCAAATCGCACTTTTTCATCCCCGTTTTCAACATCAAAACCAATACACTCGTTATTTGCCGCAATGTACATTATGTCGTCGGTTACCACGCGGTTTCCAAAATCTTTTAACGCACCTAAAACGCGCGATCCCGGAACTTCTTTCTCCCATAATATAGTTCCGTTGTACGCATCCACGGTTATAATTCTGTTATCAGCCGGAACAAATAATCGTCCATCTTTTACCAATGGCGAAACAGAACGGCTGTGGCGGTTTATCATTTTACGTGGTCCCGGTCTGCCAAACCATTGAATTTGCATTTCGCCTTGCAATTGATCCATGCTACTTGACGAATTGCCTGCATCGGCATATTGGTGAGTCCATTCGCCAAAACCTGGTTCGCTGCCTTTTGTAAGTGAAGCCCAGGCTCCATTTTCCCTGGAAATTACCCAATCTGTTTTTGATGATTTATTTACCCAGTTTTGAAGTAACGGTAAATCCATACTATTTCCACCTAAATAGGCAATTCCTCCAAATGGTTTAACCATTCTCAATATTTCTTCAGCCGAAATATTTGGAGTGTCGGATAGATATTCATCACCGAAAATCACCAGGTTTGCAAAGTTTTTTGTGTGTTGTAAACTGCTGCCTGAATTTAGATGAAGGGTAACACGTGAACCATAAAGTCCGGCTTTATCAAGGTTCGTACGAGCTATTTTTAGTTTACTCTCATTATTTACAATACCTACAATTTGTAAATCTGTACTTTTTGCCAGTTCCGAAATTAGTTGTCCTTCGCCTGCACCAATAACCAAACAATATCCTTTTGTAACCCCTGTATTTTTTACAATATTATTAGAGATGTCTTTAAACTGGTTTGCATTTTTATTTTCTGAAAAGGGATCGCTTTTTATCGATGAAACTTTATTTACCGTTGCATTTGTATTTGAATTAAAACAGTAGATATTTCCATTGTCGGTGCTTGCATAAAGGTTTCCGTTCGATACGGAAAGTCCGTAAACATTGCCCTTAACATTGCTTTCCCATTTTAAATCTCCGTTTTTTGAATCAACAATAGTTACTTTCCCATTTCCTCCGGTAATAAGCGAGTTACCTGCAATTACCATCGAATAAATCTCTTTTACCTGTTTTTTCCAAATTGTACCACCTTTCTCAATTGACTTCTGTTTGGTGTCCGTATTTTCAATTTTTGAAAGAAGCTTCTCTATTTTTTTATCTATTGCTGAAACATCTTTATTTACCGATAAGGCAACTTTTCTCTGCTCCCTTAAATCCCAAACATTATTCGCCAATTCACTTCTGGTTTCAGAAACTTTAGCCCAGTCGTTGTAGTTGTCGATATATTCCGACCGGCTAATTGCAGTTATTTCATTTTCTGTTCTTAGAAAAGATATATTGCCCGAAACCAGCATTTGCTCTCCGTTAAAAGTTGCAATTTTGTTTTTTACATCTCGTGAATATTCCAGCGTACCTAAATCGCCAGCTCCATAAACCAGAGCATTGTCGGCTAAAATTGCATAAGCACCGCCATTGCCTTCAAAATTCCCTTTTTTCTCTCCGGTAATTCGGTTAAAAACAACAGGAGTCGTTCTTCCGGTTGGAATAAAAAGTTCGCTCTCGGTCGCTAGCATATAACTTTGTGGCGAAATGCCTGAATTATTGTTCTGCCAAATAACTTTTCCTGAAAGTGCATCAACCGCATAAATGGTAACACCCTCTCTGGGGAAAATTCCTGCACTGAAATAGGCAATTCCATTGTAAATTAAAATCCCTGTTCTAACCGGAGAAACAGAAATCATTCTTTCATTACCAGGAATAAGACGTTTTTCAGTTGGATCTTTTTTCCATTTTAGTATTCCGCTTTCTGCGTCGAGGCAATAAACACAACCATCGTCCGATCCAAAATAAATTAATCCTTTATAAACAGATGGTGCTAAACGAACCGGACCTCCTGTAAAGAATGTCCATTTTTCTTTTCCAGTTTTGGTATCCAGACAATATACTTTATCGTCTGCGCTTGATCCAAAGTAGATGTTTTCTCCAAGTGTAACTGTCTGATTGGCTTTGTCGTAAATAACCCTTGGTTTGAGATCTGCTTCTCTGTGCCAGTAATCGGTTTTTGCAGGGGCTGGCCAGGCCGGAGCCGGTAAATTTCTGGGTGAATATTCCCATTGCAAATATAGTTTGGAGCCAATTTTAAATGATGTATTTCCGCTTCTGTTGGCGTCTCGCATGTACATGGGCCAATCTTCAGCTTGCGAAGTAATACTAATAAAAAGTAATATAATAGTTGAAATATTTTTAATAGTCAAGCTCATATTTGGTGAAATTATTTATTCGTTTTAGAGTGTGCAAAATAGTGAAATTTATGATGTTTTTGCTTATTCAGTGATTGACTTTAAGTTCACCTGTTGAATAATTTAATTCTTTTTATATTCACCCACTTGGAGTCAACGGGTGAAAGAGACAGAACAATTTTAATGATAAAAGGCACTCGCCGGAATTTCCTGTTCCTCAATTCCGGGGCCAATCCAGCCCACAATATTAAACTTTCTGGCTCCCAGTTGGAAGTATTTCTGATCAATTTTGTATTTTCCTTTTCGCAATGCAACGGTTTTATAACCACCTCTGAAAAATGGGTTGCCATCGATATACAATGTCATTCCATCGTTGGTTCTTGCGTAAATGGTATAAATACCATCTCGTGGAATATCTAAATAACCAGAATATATGTAACCGATATAATCTTCGCGTTTGCGGTTGTCTATTGTAATTCTCGGAATGATTCCTGTTTCTAAAGGTGTTAATTCATCCAAAGCGTATTCTTCCATAACATGGGCATGGTAATATTTATATTCCAACCCTTTTTTGAATTTTCGGGTTCCTTCGTAGTTTTTATAATCTTCGAATTCAAGTTTTGTAACTGTTACTGAAACAGGCAAACTGGGTAATAATTTATCATTAAACGAGGCAAATCTTACAACTGTAGTTTTATCTACTTTTATGGTTTCTGTGTAAAGAACCGAGCTTTTTGTTGGCCGGCTCCCATCTGTTGTAAAGTAGATTTTTGCTTTCTCATCGTCACATTTTAAAGTTACAATACCCTTTTTTAGGAAATTCTCATCGTTGGTGATTGAATAGGGAAGAGTAG
>JABMPI010000409.1 GCA_013203755.1 Bacteroidota bacterium | reverse complement strand
TTTCAATACCATTCAAATTAAACTGGTCTGCCATCCAGGCTGAATTAGTATCTACAATTTGCCCAATTAGAATTTCGTCGCCAATGGTTATTATTTCTGCTAACATTTTTTTAAGATTTTGTCGGACGTCGGGAGACCGAAGACCAACGTTTATTCACTATTTAGTTATAATTGCTTATTCAAAAAAATATTATTCTGATTCTGAATTAACTGTTTTTAAATGTGCCAACCGTTGTAATAGAGTTGGGTGCGAATAGTGGAAAAATACATATGATTTGTGTGGTGTTAAATTGCTCAGATTTGTAACCGAAAGTTTTTTTAGTGCCGAAGCCAAACTTTCAGGATTGTGATTTACTGCTGCAAATTCATCTGCCTGATATTCATTTTTTCTGGAAAGCATATTCATGAAAATTCCAAGAATAAAAGAAACGGGAGAATACAAAATTCCAAAAGCTACCAAACCAATATGAAAATTAGGTTCTTCCACCCCCAGTGCTTTACTCAGGTTCTGATTATTTATCAGCAAGGAGAAAATAAACAGAACAATTCCGGTTTGTACCAACCCTATCAGCAATCCCTGAATAACATGTTTCCTTTTGTTGTGACCAATTTTTCGTGCGCCAAAACTCCCACCAACTCATTTATTTCTAAATCGTTGATTAATGTATCGTACAATACAATTCGCTTTTTTGAACCCAGTCCTGTAAAATATGCATTGGCTTTTGTAGAGCGTTTGGAGCCGTTAATTACAAAAATATTATCGAGTTTAAAACCCACCTTTTCTGAGAACTTATTAATTGCATCGCGCAATTCACCGTCTTCCAAAGGAGTTTGTTTATTAAAAAGAGGCACAATTAAATTCGAATAAAACATGGCCATAAAAATAGAAAATGCTGAGATTACAACCCATGCATAAATCCAAAACATACCCTGTGTTTTCTGATAAATAAAAATAAGCAAAGCCAATAAACCGCCGCCAATTAATGCGCCGATTAACCAGCCTTTTATTTTATCAAGTACAAAAGTTTTTGCTGTGGTTTTATTGAAACCGTACTTTTCTTCGATTTTAAATGTGTCGTAAATAGAAAATGGAGTATTTAAAATATCCGAAACAAACATCAATAAACCAAAGAAAATAAGGGCAGCAAGAATTGCATTTGAGCTAAAATTCCACGCCCAACCATCTACCAAAGCAAACCCAAAAAAGAGAAACATCGACAAAGTAACTGAAAAACTAAAACTACTTGTTATAATCCCAAACCGATGGTTTTCACGCTGATAAGCTTGCTGTTTTTTGTACTTCTCTTTGTCATATATTCCATTTAATTCCTGAGGAAGAGTGTCGCTCCATTTGGTTGTATTCAAGTAACCGAGGTATTTTTCAAATAAAAAATCGAGAACAATAATTCCAATAATAATCCAAAATAGTATTTCGTGCATTTTTGTATTTTTTCTAATAAAGCAACAAAGATAACAGAAGAGAATTTAAAGTGTGAAGTTTCAAATTCTAAGTTGAAAGATTATTGTCTTTGAAATAAAACCGAAAATGAGTGGTCTAAAACAGTTTTTTCTGAAAAAAATCTCTCCTGCGTCGTTGAGATAATATTTTTACAAATCAAAAAAGTCTTTTAAAATCAGTCCGTGATCAAAAGCCAATTCCGGCAAGTTGTTAATTGAAAACCATTCGGCATTTGCTGCGTCGTCGCCTCCTTTTACTGGTTTTCGTTCCTTTAATTCAGCAAAATAAACAACTGAAATAGTTCTGTGGCGGGGATCGCGGTTAACGGCATCGTAAGTTTTAAATTGAGTCATTTTATCCACTACTAATCCGGTTTCCTCAAAAAGTTCTCTTTTACAGGCTGTCTCTAATATTTCGTCCATTTCGACAAACCCGCCTGGCAATGCCCATTTTTTTTTAAAGGGTTCGCGCCCACGCTGGATAAGCAAAATAAAAGTGCCTTTTTGTTGAATGATTTCATCACTTCCTTTTTCTTTCACGAAAACAATTGCATCGGTTGTTAAAGCTGCACGTGGATATTTGTATGAGTACATAAAAAGTGAAAAATTAGTTGATAGAATAAAAAAGTCGTGGCTAAAAAAGAGAACCTTTCTATTTATTTTGAACGCTAAAGGAACTGTTCTTTTCTTTAAAAGATGGCCCAAAACTATAAACTATTTTAAGGCTTCCTTCCCGTTTTCCAGTATTTTAATACCAGAACTACTACTACCACTACAATTACAATATAGATTAACAGCTCAGTCTGTTCCATTAGATTCGATTATTTGTTTCATTACACGCATTTTGTGGGTGTAACGTTGTGTGTCGATGTTAAAAATTCCAAACTGGTCTACATTATCAATACGAACCTGCCCCGATGCATGAATAATTTTGTTGCGCTTCCACATAATTCCAACATGCACAATATTTCCCTCTTCATCGTCGAAAAAAGCCAAATCACCTGGTTTTGCTTCATCTACAAAACTTAAGGCCCGGCCAATTTTTACTTGCTCGCTTGCATCGCGTGGAATTTTAATGCCAATCATTTTGTAAATAATTTGTGTCAACCCACTGCAATCGACACCAAACGGAGTTCGCCCACCCCATAAATACGGTGCATTAAAATATTTTAAAGCTTGTGTAATTGCAATCTCCCGCGGATTTTTCAAATCGCCATAAACCACTTCTCCCGTAGCCAGGTAAGTATCCCGGGTTACTGAAAACTGCTTTAAATAAGGACGCCAAACAGGTAACGAACTTCCCGCAACCAGCATCAGGTTTTGTTCATCATTAACAGGAACAATAGTAATAACATCAGAAGTTACAGCCATTGGCGAGTTTTCAATTTTGCGTTTTGCACGTTCCAGAATTGGAGTAATCATTTTTGAATCAACCCATCCTTCGTAACCATCAAATTCGAGTTTCACATTTGTCCATCCCATTATTTGTTCACGCAATTCAAAGTGTTCGCCAAACAAAATCTGTGTCAACATCTCGCTTCTTTCCGAAGGCTCTTTTCTAACAGGAATAATACTGAGGTTGGAAATTCCGTAGTTCATGTATTTATAATGTTTATTTTTTTCACACTTGCTACTCGCAAACGCCTATCCGATTTTGGTTTGTGTCATCCTTCTGCTCGTTTCAATCAATTAATTTCTTAATTTTATTTTATAAAACAAACCAAGTACTTGTTTTAAGCCAATACCACAAAACTATGAAAAAATGGGTTTAGACATTAACGTAACGGCTATTTTTAATTTAAAAAATCAGAGTTTGAAGAAATATCCGGTTATTTATATATATTTCAAATTGTTTCTATTAATTACGTTTCCAAATTATGAGTAAATTTCAGGATAAAATAAAAAATTATACGCAAATCTTTTATTGGATATTTGTATTTGTGGTAACAACCTCTATGCTTTTTTTGATTCTACCGGGTGAGCCAAAGTTTAAATATGAATACCAAAAAGGATTTCCCTGGCGACACGATAATTTAGTTGCGCCGTTCGATTTTGCGATTCTAAAAACTACACAAGAAGTAGAGAATGAAAAAGCGGATCAGATTAAAACGATTATTTCCTATTTTACGTGCGACACATCGCTTTCAGCCCAAAACATAAATCGTTTGAAATCGGATTTAAATGTTGCTGCCGATTCTATTGAACCAAATAAAATTATTGTCTTCAATATTCTTCAAGGAAATCT
>JABMPI010000408.1 GCA_013203755.1 Bacteroidota bacterium | reverse complement strand
TACAGAAAAATCAAGACCGGATTAAAAAATATTTTAATCATAAAGATATTAAATATGCAGCGTAAAAATATCTCATTTAATTCCCGTCGGGTTAATAATGGCCCGGGTTAAAAATAGAAGATAGGTTTTTGAGGCGGCATAAACACATTTGTATGGAAGTGGTGTAAAACCTGCAAAACTACTAATGTTTAAAATATATGCTTTATCCAGTAATTTCATGTTTGGTAAAAAAAGAAATAAAAGTAAAGTAGCTGCACGGATATTGAGCATTATCATTTCATCTATTAATTCGGCAGTAAGTTTTTCAAATTTACCATTAAACCCTACCCCTGCATTGTTAACCAGGATATCTATTGTCATGTTATTTTTTTCTGTAAAATCAAATACCGTTTGCGGTGATTCATTTTTTGTCAAATCAATTGATAGAAATTTGACATTGACATTGTAATTTTTTATTAAAAATTCAGAAAAATTTTCAAGCCCGGATTCTGGCAATGAAACCAAAAATAAATTAAACTTTCTCTTGGCACATTCAATCGCGAATTGTTTTCCTAATCCTGCACTGGCACCCGTTATCAGTGCATAATTATTTTGAGATAAATGATTCATTTTATATTCGTTTTTGATTAAGCCAGAATATTGTTTTCGTAATTGCTTCGTGTATAGGAGTAATTGAATAGTCGATATCTTTTTCAGCTTTTTTACTTGACAACGCGCGATTTTGCATATAGCGCTTTACCCATGGGGGCGTAATAAGTGGTTTTTTCCCCAACGTTTCTGCCATTAAAAATTCGAAATTTGAAATAAGTAGCATGAAGGAAATTGGGAGATGAAATAGTTTGAACTTTTTCCCAGAACTTTTAGCAAGTATTTCAAAAAAAGTATTGTACGAAAGATTTGTACCACCAAGTATGTAGTTTTCGCCAGGAACACCTTTTTCCAAGGCAAGAATATGGCCAAGAACCACATCGTCAATAAATGCATAGTTGCCTATTTGAGTTCCATCTCCAGGGATAATGCGCCAAGTCCCTTTTATATATTTATTAATGAGTATGGTTATTGAATTACTTTTGTTTAAAAAGCCTGGACCAAAAACCCTCGGAGGGTTTATAATAACAATATTTAATCCCTTTTTGCAGTATTCTTTACAAAGTTGCTCGGCTTGAAGTTTTGTGGTTTCGTAATCTGTCAAATAGATTTCAGGTAATGGAAATGATTCATTCACCTCCTCATTAAAACTTGATGGTGGAAATATTGCTGCAGAAGAAGTGAAAACTACTTTTTTAATTCCGTTTTTTAAAGCTGCTTCCAAAATATTTTTTGTGCCGCTAACATTTGTTTTGAAGGGAAGCAATTTATCCTTCGACCAAATATTTGCATAAGCTGCCAGATGAAAAATGAAATCACATCCCTTAGACGCTTTATTAATCTCCTCGGTGTTTAATAAATCACCATAAAATATGGACACATTCTTGGAATTATATTGCTTAATATTTTTGGGCGACCTTACTAAAATATGGATATGATAACTTCTTTTAATAAGTTCCTCTACTAATCTGTTGCCTATAAAACCAGTTGAACCTGTTACTAAACATTTCATTTTAGTGGTTGTTTTTCATTACGAAACTTAAATTTTTATTCAATAAAATTGAGAAATAATCAGAGAATAGACTCAATGAGATATGCATAAAAATTGGTATCAATATGGTTCCCCGAATTAAGGTTAAATAGCATGCAATAGCTCCAAATATTAAAGCGCCCATTGCTTCTTCTTTGCCGTTTACCATGTGAATTGCGGAATATATTGCAACATTTATGGCAATAGCAGGCCAAAGTCCAAAATTGATATAACATTCTTGTAATAGAATACCGCGAAACAAGAATTCATAACCAATTAAATATATAATCCACCCTAAACAGTTCAGGGTAAAAAGGAATAAATTCCATTCGTTTAATTTTAATTGTAAAGAATTACGCCGAGAGTTTACTTTTTGATTTACAAATAAAATGAAAGCAATTATTATTATTAAAATAAGGATTACAAAGAAATTGGATTTTAGCTGACTTCCTGTTAACCCAAATTTACTAAATGAGGTATCAAAAAAATAGAAATATAAAACGGCAGGTATTACCCCTAAAATAAAAAACCCAGCCATTTTTTTGGTGAAAAACAAAAGGAATTCCTTTTGCCTTTTATTTTTAAGTTGAACGTTTAACAACCTTGAATTAGCTAAATAATAATAAAGGTAGTAGAACAAAATTGAGCCAATTATAATAATTGCTATTCTGATCTCGTTTGAGCTGATTTGTAAATTCATTGTTGCGAATTACAGGATGCAAATCCAAGTTACAATTATTTGTTTGATTTTGGGAATATTATAATCAAGTTTACCTGATTCTTATACTAATTTTGATTTCCCCCATTGAACCGAATCAACATTAAAAATCAACCAGATTTTAAACACCTCTCGTTTTATATCTTTTCGTTATAAATTAAACAATATGGCGCGTCTCATAGAACAATTATTTGATGTTCTATCTGTCAAGTCGGTAATAAAAGGCCAGCGTAATTACATTGGGGTATTTTTTATTTATTGAATTACTTTCTATTGGTGTATTACTTTTAAAGTATAATCTATTTGCAATGCAAATTATTTTAATAAAACTCCAGTAAAAAATTTAAAAATGTATCCTATCATTTGACACCCTAAATATAATTAGAGGATGTCCTTTCTGCTCGTAATTCTGCACGATAAATTGCAGGAAAATAGAGCAGATGATTTGGTTTTTTACACCCTATTCTTTTGAGAAAAAGCTATTCGAAGCTTTTGATGCTTACATGAACCTGGTTCCGAATTCGGAGGACTGGGTTTGTTT
>JABMPI010000035.1 GCA_013203755.1 Bacteroidota bacterium | reverse complement strand
TGCTCTTTTTCGTATTGCAGTTCTTGTTGTACTATCAACTGTTCTAAAGTCCATCTTTTCCATAAGCAAATATACAAATTATTTGCGCTATAATCTAATTATATTACCGCTGTGTTAATACAGTTGTTTTATTTGTTTTTACATTAAATGCTTTGGAACATCTAAAACCAAATCCTCAAAATAATAAATTAATGGAGGAAATGAGACCGTTTCCGCCACCCAGGTTTGAAGAAAGGGTTGATGTAGAAGACATGGGGAGGCCACCAAAAGGTCAGCCCCCATTTCCACCCGGAAAAGAAAGGGGAGCTTTGCCACCGTACCTAAATTCATTATTAATTGCAGTTCTTATTTTAGGATTTGATACCGGATTAAGAACTATTTTTAAGTGGACGAAACTGGAACAGGAGCGCGAAATTTTGGAAAAGGAGAAAGTAAAAACCGAACTTGCTTTTTTGAAAAACCAGGTAAGCCCACACTTTTTTATGAATACCTTAAATAATATCCATGCTTTAATAGATATAAATTCTGAAGATGCAAAAACTTCAATTATTAAACTTTCTAAACTGATGAGGTATTTGTTGTATGATTCTGAACTGGGAAAAACGACCCTGGCAAAAGAAATTGAATTCATAAAAAGTTATGTGGATTTAATGAAATTGCGATTTACCTCTCATGTAGAAGTGAAACTTTCCTTTCCGGATGTAATTCCGAATATTGAAATTCCACCGATGCTTTTTACATCATTGGTTGAGAATTCATTTAAACACGGAGTTAGCTACCAAACCGAATCGTTTATTGAAATTAATATAAATGCAAACAAAGAGTTTCTGTTTTTCAGAATAAAAAACAGCAAGCAAAATGGCGAAAACAGAATTGCCGAAAAAGGCGGAATTGGTATGGAAAACCTTCAGAAAAGGTTGGAATTATTATATGGAAAGAATTTCTCACTCGTTCAGGATGAAAATGAAAAAGCCTTTGAAATAGACATTAAAATTCCTTTAAATGAAGATTAAATGTATTGCAATCGACGATGAACCTCTGGCACTTCAACAAGTGGCAAGTTATATTCAGAAAATACCTTTTTTAGAAATGGTTGGTAATTGCGCAAGTGCATTTGAAGCGCTGGAAATATTGGACAATGAGCAGGTAGATTTAATGTTTGTTGATATAAACATGCCCGATTTGAATGGACTGGAGTTTGTAAAATCATTATCTCAAAAACCACTTTTAATTTTTACCACAGCGTACAGTGAATACGCTTTGGAAGGTTTAAAAGTTGATGCTCTCGATTATTTATTAAAACCATTCTCGTTTGCTGAATTTTCGAAAGCAGCTTCTAAAGCTCGTGCCCAGTTTGAATTAATGCAAAAAGCTCCTGAGAAACTTGAAAGTAACGAGGATTTTTTGTTTATAAAGTCGGAGTACAAATTGGTGCGAATTAATTTGAATGATATTCAATACATTGAAGGGATGAAAGAATATGTTCGGATTCATTTAACAGGGCAAAAACCTGTAATGACTTTGTTAAGTATGAAATTGGTGGAAGCAAAATTGCCGGTTAGTAAATTTATGCGGGTTCATCGTTCGTATATAGTAAACCTCGAAAAAGTTTCTACTATAGAACGTTTTCGAATTGTTTTTGACGATAAAGTACGAATACCGGTTTCCGATAATTACAAAGAGAAATTTCAATCCTTTTTGGATGAGAACTTTATTGGGTAGTGTTTAGAGACTGTTTAAAATTTATTGATTTATTCTATTATTCGTCTTTTTCACCACTTCTGCGTTGAAATTTCCTTAAATAGCTGGTGCTATTCTCGTCAATTCCGCCTTGAATTGGTAAAAAATACTTCATAATATCTTTTAAAAATAAAATTTAAACAGTCTCTTAATTTTTTAGGTTTAACAAAAAGTATTTTATGGAGCGGGTTGTGGTTTTTATTTTACATTTTTGTCGCTCTAAAATTAATTAAAACCCGTTTAACGGAATATCAATCTACTGTCAAGTCAATCGTGCCACTTCAGAACGTTCCCTGCTATATAAAGAGATTCCGAAACAAGTTCGGAATGACGTACCCGAAACTAATGTCAATTCAAACCTGAATTTACGGGAAAGATTCTTTCGTCGTTCCTGCTTGGAATGACGTCATTGCGAAGACGAGGTACGAGGATGAAGCAATCTTAACCCACATATTGCATTTGACTTAACACTAGAAGCTTGACTTGACACTACTTACCTCTATGCAAAGAAAAACCTCATGCAAGGATATACCTTCTGCTCACTGCTACGCAAAATCTTTATTTCATTACATTTGTTTTTCAAAAACACTTCCTTAACTTTAGTCGTCTAAATATTGCACGAACATAAAACCAGAACTTAGAACCTTTACTATTCCAATCAAACCTAAAATGAAATCATTACTATTAAAATCACTTTTTGTATTGTTTATATCCCTGTTTTGTTTGGCTTGCACGCACAAAATAATTCCACCAAATATAATTTTGGTAATGACCGATGATCAGGGTTATGGAGATATTTCTGCACACGGAAGTCCTGATGTATTTACGCCCAATATGGATAAATTAAAATCGCAGGGAATTAGCCTCGAAGATTTTCAGGTGAGCCCAACCTGTGCTCCAACCCGTTCGGCGATAATGAGCGGCAGGCATCCTTTTAAGAATGGAATTACGCATACCATACTCGAAAGAGAACGAATGGCTTTGGGAATAAGCACCTTGCCCGAGGTACTAAAAAGAGGCGGATATACTAGTGGAATATTCGGGAAATGGCATTTGGGCGATGAGCCGGAACACCAACCCGACAGTCGTGGTTTTGACGAAGCGTTTATTCATGGAGCCGGTGGAATTGGTCAGGCCTATGCAGGTTCTTGTGCCGATGCGCCCGACAATAAGTATTTCGACCCGACCATAAAACACAACGGAACCTTTGTGAAAACAAAAGGCTACTGTACCGACCTATTTTTTACACAGGCTTTATCGTGGATAAAAACGAAAGCAAACGAAGAGAAACCATTTTTTGCCTATATCGTTACCAATGCACCACACGGACCATTTATTGCTCCCGATAAATACAAAGCAAAATTTACGAAACAGAATTATCCGAAAAACGCTCAAGGATTTTATGGAATGATTGAAAACGTGGATGATAATTTGGGCATTTTAATGAAAAAACTGAATGCCTGGGATATTGCAGATAACACCATTCTAATATTTATGTCTGACAATGGAAAAACAGGCGGCGGTAACAACAATGTACATGGCCCAACCTATAATGCGGGTATGAAAGGAATGAAAGGCAGTGTGCATGAAGGCGGAACACGCGTCCCGTTTTTTATACGATGGCCAAACGAATTCACCGCAGGCGAAAAAGTTGATGCATTACTAAACCACTTCGATATACTACCCACATTGGCAGAAATTGCAGGAATCGATATCGCTGATATACCCGATTTGGACGGACAAAGTTTTCTCCCCTACCTAAAAGATAAAAACCACAAGGAAGCCGACCGCTATCGTTTTTTCCACGGCGGACGATGGCCGCTTAACCCTGAAAATGCAAACAACCAGGAAGGTAGCGATCGTTGGGTAGGAACCCTTGAAACTTCGAATCCCGATAACTCGATTTATAAAAACTGCGCAGTACGAAACGAACGTTACCGCTTTGTAAATAACAAGGAGTTATACGATGTGATTAGCGACCCTGGGCAAAAACAAGATATAGCCGACCAACACCCCGAAGTAGTAGCCGAAATGCAAAAAGTTTACAAGCAATGGTGGAGTGAGGTTCGCCCCTTTATGGTAAACGAAAATGTTGCCTTGGCAAAAGAAAAACCGTTTTGGGTTGAATATAAAAAGCAAGAAGCAGCTGGTGGTATTAAAGATTGGGTGGTGCCCAATCTGGATTAAGTGCTAAACGATTTATCTGTGGTTTGAGGGGAATTAGAAACCACACGTTAAGCGAAATAAGTTCAATGAACTTGTACATGCGTTAGGCGCAAGTGTACAACGATATTATTTATTTAATGAAGTTTTTGTAGGTTTGTGAAAAATAGAACAAATAGATTGAAAGTAGAACATAACATATCACGGTTAAACTATCTATTACAGCTTTACAGAATAACTGAAAGCGAATTAATAGAAAGAGCTAGCGAGGGGCTTAAAACTCCCTTGACTAGAAAGGATATTTATGCCCACGAAATAAATCTAAATCATTTAAAAAGAATTGATAAAGTGTTTAATAAGGGAATTACATTTTATCTTGACCCTAAACCATTAAAAGAAAATAAAGAAGCAAGTATATTTTTTAGAAAGACAAAATTTTATTCAGACTTAAACTTTGGAGCAAAAAAAATAGTAAACGACTTCGAAGAACTTAAAATATCCCTTTCAACAATTGCAACACTCTCTGATTTGAAATTTGAAAGGAATATTCCGATGTTCGATGTGAGTGATAATCCTAAAAAGGTTGCAAAAGTATTGCGTGACAGACTTTATCCCGACGAATTCACAAATAAGTTGAGAGACTTTTTGAAAGCTTTGATTAATAAGTTCGCGGAGAATAACATTTTTGTGTTTGAATTTATAGAAACTTGGAATAAAAGAGATGTCGCAAATATTGATGGTTTTTTTCTTGAACCAAATGTAATTGTATTAAAACGCCAACAGAGGTCATTTAGACGTGAAATATTTACTCTAATACACGAATTAGGACACTATCTTTTAAATGAAGAAGAAGTTGAACAGGTTGAATACAATATTTCATCTAAGGGGCATAATAAAATAGAAAATTGGTGCAATGAGTTTGCATTCTTTTTTCTTGCAGGAAAGAATGCAGATGAATTAAAACGAATTGAATATGTCAATTCTGAGAATGATTATGAAAATAATCTAATTGAAAAAATATCCTCTGAAACTAACTTGAGTGCATTAGCAATATATACAAGACTGTTGTTCCAAAACAAAATCTCTTCTCTTGATTACAATAAGGTTAAGTTGAATTTTGAAGAAAGGTTTAGACAAAAGCAAGAAGAAGATAAAGCAAAAAAAGAAAAGGAAATAGAGATGGGAATAAAACAAAGAGGTTCTGTTCCCAAACCAATTAATTCACCATTATTTGTTAGCACTCTCCAATCTGCATTTTATGATGGTGTAATTAATGAATACGATTTATGTAAAAATCTCAATATAAAACCTGAAAAACTGAACCAATTTATCTAATGAAAGCAATTATTGATACTAGCTCCTGGATATCATTAGTAAGGTATTATCTGCCATTTGATAATAAATCTGTACTTATCGATTTTTTCGAAAAGAAATTGAATAATGGAAATTTGGTTATTGTTGATGCTGTTCAAACTGAGTGTTTATATATCGCTAAAGGAATAGTTATCGATAGTTTTGATTTTATGAAATCGTCAAAAAAGCATATTAAAACAAACCAGCTTATTCCAACAACAAAGTTTTATAACTTGCTTGAAAATCAATTTTGCATTCAGGTACAAAAAAGAAAATTATCGGAAGTACAATTTGAAAATGAAAAAGATAATTTTCTAAAATCGGCAGATGGTCGAATTATTTTGCAAGCAATAGAATTAAAGAAGAGTTTATTA
>JABMPI010000407.1 GCA_013203755.1 Bacteroidota bacterium | reverse complement strand
ACATAAAATCACGTTGCTGCTTGTCCATGTCGGTTTTTACTTTCGACTGAACTTCTTGTTTCAGCTCCAGCATTTGAACTTCTTTCACCAAAAAACTGATGGCCTGAATACCACGGTCTTTTAAGCTCTCAATTTCCAAAAGCTTCTGTTTGTCCTCCACACTAATGTCGGTATTCGAGCAAATAAAGTTGATAAGGAAAGTTGAGTTTTCGATATTTTTGACTGCAAATGTTGCTTCTGGCGGAACATTGGCAGTGAATTGTGCAATTTTTATGGAGAGGTCTTTTAGCGATCCAACAATGGCGTTAAACTCGTTATCGTCTTTTGAAGTAAGGTCTGTTAACGGTTCAATTTTAGCCTTGAAATAAGGATCGTCAGAAATAAATTCTTGAATTGCGTAGCGTCTCTTTCCTTGAATAATTACCGATGTAGAGCCATCGGGCATCTCTAATATTTTTAGGATTTCAGCAACGGTACCAATTGTATATAAATCTTTAGCCTCTGGTCGGTCAACCGTATAATCTTTTTGTGCAATAGTACCCAACAACTTACTTCCGTTGTTTACATCTCGAATTAATTTCAACGATCTTTCGCGGCCAACGGTAATCGGTAGAACCACTCCAGGAAAAAGAATGGTATTACGCAAAGGAAGAATCGGAAGTACATCCGGAACTTCAATGTTTTTTAAATCTTTGTCGTCGCCATCGGCTATTATTGGTAAAAATTCTGATTCGTTGTCCATAATTCCAGAAGCAAATATATTTTGAAATCTTGTATTTTTTAATTTCCCCATTTTGTAATGTTTCAATTCTAATTTGTGCTAATAAATTTTTGTGCAATACCGATGTATAATCGAAGCGATAAAAAGAATGAAGTGAATTTATGTTTCATTTTGATTAACAATCTGTATTATTCTAATTTGTGACAATCTGACACATCCAGATTGATTTTAATTATAAGCAGGTAGTTTTGCAATTGCCATGCCATTCAAAGAAAAAGAAAATAAGTGCTAATTGTTCATCACATTCCTGAAATTCACCGACAATATTGCACATTTAGACAAAAAAAAGGCTCCGAATTACGGAGCCTTTAACTATCGTTAAGAAAAAAATTATTTTTTTCTACCTTCCATGTGCTTGCTGTAACGCGTCAAGAATTTATCAACACGTCCTGCAGTATCAACCAAGGTAACTTTACCAGTGTAAAATGGGTGAGATGTGTTAGAAATTTCAATTTTGTACAACGGGTATTCAACTCCGTCAACTGTTTCCACTTCTTTTGTAGTTACACATGATTTGGTTAAAAAAGTATGTCCGTTCGACATGTCTTTAAAGGCAACCACTCTGTATTCTTTTGGATGAATTCCGTCTCTCATTTTTATAATTTTTTGATGAATGGTTACATTCTTAACCTGTAATCCATTCGATATTAATTAATAATCCTTTTTATTTCGGCCTGCAAAGATAGATATTGTTCTTTATAATCCAAAAAAGTTGAATAAATAAATTTTTGTGTTAATTCTAAAAAACAAAATTAGAACAGTTGTTAATAAATAGAATGTTGATGAGGCAGATGAAACTGATTAACACTGTTTTAATCAGTGAATATCTGCAAAATCAGTGTCATCTGTGTGTCATGTATTCTATAACTCAAAAAAGTACAAACTTGCTGCCAGTTGATTTAATTCATTCTCAACAGAAATAAATTTGTGGGTAGTTTCGTAGTACAATGTTAGCTCAAGTATATATTCAATAAGCGACAATTCTCCTGCATCCAACGCCTTTTTTAGCAGGTCGGAGGAGTTAACCATTTGCAATGCTTCTTTGTAACTGGCTAATGTTTTTTGCAAACTTTTAGCCTTTTCATACTGACCTTTAAACTGATTGTAACTTTGAAGTTTTGCATCGTTGGCAATTTCCAATGCAACTTGTTGCTGCGCAGTTGCCAGTTTTACCTTGTTCTTGTTCTCCCACAACGGGATAGACATGCCAACAGAAACGCCTTTAAACGATTCTCCAACCACCGACTCCGACATGTAACCGCCTGAGAACTTTGGCAAACTCATCGCTTTTGACAGTTGTATCTGTTT
>JABMPI010000406.1 GCA_013203755.1 Bacteroidota bacterium | reverse complement strand
TCGGCGCTGGATAGATATTCTCTCCTGCAGATCTGAAAAGTTCCGGATTATTCACATTTTTGTTGGCTCGTAAAATTTGGGTTTATTAATATGTTATTTAAAAGCAAAGGGGAAATTATTTCCATGCCCGAAAAAGAATTCGAAACTATATTTTTTGGCTCTTAGTTTTTACGTAGAGTTCAGGAGTCCTTCTAATATTGCCTAACAAATTTTAGGTGAGATTAGATACATCATATCAAATTACTGAACTGAAAAGAAACAAGCTGTAACCTTTCTTAGGTAAATACCGAGACCTTACAAACAAATTTTAACAACTTCTCATTTCATTTTAAGTTTTGAAACAATTATACTCCTGACAGCGGACCAACCCGCTGTCAGGAGTATGTAAATCTTTATTTGTTAAAGACTTTTATTGAGTTACCGTAGTAGTTGTGAATGTTTCCCTGCCTTTCTCGATCAACATGCCATTCTTAACAAAACAGTATGGTTCGTGTTTACCTGTCTTAGTAGGAGTCCAGGTATTTTTTGTGCTTCCGGTTAAACCTGTCATGGTAACCGGATACTTCCAGCTACCACCAGCGCCTCCCTCCCAAATAACAGGCATTAAAGGAGCAGGCAGGAGTGCAGAATCGGTAACACGCACTTCAACCTCTTTTCCCTTACCAACTACCGTATTTGCAAAATGGTTATTCTCAATTAGCTTCATTGCATTTGGGGTATGCCATACGGGAATTGATGGCGTTAAAGGAATTTCAGGAATATCGAGGTGTTTATCTGCAAAACCAATAAAATCTAACCAAATTCCACCTTTAGCACCTGCACTGACAGATAAATCTGCTCCCCAGCCAACATATGCTTTCGGAGCCTCAGTTGTATCTGCCAAACTAATACTTTCACCGGCGCCAATATCCACAACATATTTAGCATGGAGAGGAAAAGCTAGCTCCGGACCTGCAGTTCTGTAAATACTAAAGCCAAGGCTTGGTCTTAATGAATAATTCTGTGTAAGTTTTGCCATAGCTTCTATTCGAAGCGGACGTGGACTAACTGTAAATTTGCCCTTTTTAATCTCATGAGTTGTACCATAATTACGACGTAATGGAATGCCTGCAGTGACAGTCTCTGATGCTCCAAACTGAGCCTCTGGAATGTTGTAATTAACCTCGACTCCTGACACTATCTTTAATTCTCCGCCTATCTTAAAGTCAAGATTCATAATCAGCTCAAGTTCAACTCCTATGATTACCGGAACCGGGCCACATTGAAAGTCGAACATCAACTCCTTGGGGTCAAACAGGGGTACATCTTCATCGACCAAAGGCACATCACCTTTGGCTTCTATTCCTAAATCAATATATGCAGAAATATCTATATCTTCAGCTGTTACAATAAAAGATGCAGTTGCTCCATCATATGTTTTTTGTGTGCCCACAGGCCAAGGCCAATCAATATATTTGTAGTGCTTTGAAATATGATAATCCGCTTTCAATTTAGTCCAGAATGAAAATCCAAAATCTTCGATACCAACAGTGATCGGAAGCTTGGGTATATAGAGTTGTGGGTTAAACTGGTGATCAAAACCTACCATTCCGGTATGATCATCAGACTTGGTAGCTGCAAGAGGTATATTATCCTTAATGGAGAATAGAGTTATCTCCCTTACCCCATCAGATAGTCGTACTCTGGTCGGATGCATGCGATTGTTGTTGTCGGTTAGTGCATCGCTTAGTTCTTCTCCAACAAGCAAAGATGCGCTTTTAGTTAATAACTGCTGATTACTAAAACCGGGACTAAAATCAAAGCCTATTTTTGCATTATCAAAAATATCGTTTATACTTCCAACACTTGTTTGTAAAATGTACTCTCCTCCTTCTATTTCCATGCTGGTGATTTTTCGTACGAGAACGTCGTCGCCCATATCGATATTCAACACCACACCTGAATCCAATTCCATCGCTACACCTATTTCGGAATTAACATCAAACTGAACAACACCTGTTGGTTTATCGAAAAGAATGCCTTGCTGACCACCGCCATGTGTCAATCTACTATTTTCTAAAATAACTAATTTGTCATTCAATGTTAATCGTTCTCCTTTATCGTAAACCACTTCCGGCTCTTCGGTTATGAACTCCTTTTTACAAGATGACATTACGATAGATGCAAATAGCACACAAAGGAGCAATAGTGGAGATATATTTTTTCTCACCATAATAAGTTTTTTTAAATCGTTAGTTTGATTAATATTTAATAGGTTCGGCTATTTTAACTACGAGTTCCGATCTCTGTCCAATTTGTAGTGGACTCCAGGTAGCCGATATGTCACCTGTATTATCCAGACCATCCTTCTCTACATAAAAGTAGTACCGTTGCTCTTCAAGGTCTTCAAATAAGGCTTGACCGTTCGAGTCTGTTTGAACTGTTGTAATGGGATTCTCCTTCAGATGTAATTCATCTTCTGTGTTATAGAGTATAATGGTTGCCCCAGGAACAGGAACCATATATATACTTATCACACTGATACTCATTTGAGGATTTGGTTCTAAAACCTCGGTTTTTTTACAGCTGAATTGTAAAAACGCTAATACCATCAATAATGTAATTTTTGACTTCATATAATTTTCTATTTGTATGGCGCCACTGCTACATAATAATAATTTTACACAGTCATTTATTATTTTAAAGACGGTAAGCATATTGCTGATAATTACCTTCAACAACACTTGCCGGGAACAGGGCTTTTGCTGAGTGAAGTAGAATTAAACAATTTTGGTTGGGGAAATTCTGATTAAAGCGGGGGCATACCAAAATGTGAACTATCCTGTGCCAAGTTCCCGTTGACCATCGCTAGAACCATTTTCTGCTGACTTTTTATACCAATATAGTGCTTGGTCTTTGTCTTTTGTAACTCCTTTGCCCCTTTGAAATAAAACAGCTAAACGATATTGTGCTTCTGCATTTCCTTGTTCTGCAGATGTTTTGAGCCAAAAGTAAGCTTGTTTCAGTTCTTGTTCATCTCCCCAAAACATATTATTCTCCCAATATAAATAAAGCCCTAGTAAGATTTATCACTCAATCTGTTTTCTTCACGTTGCCTTTTTCGTTTCTGGAATTCTTTAGTTCCGTTCCGTAGTTTTTGGTCTTTAACGGTGTTATCAACTTTGATCCTACAGGTTGTTTCTATTTATATCGCGGCTGGCATGAACGAGTTTATTTCCGCGTCCCCAGTAGTAAACTGTATTTTTTGTAACGGAAAACATTTCGGCTAGTTGTGTTTTGGTATAAAGCATAATGTCATTATTTAGATTTATTAGAACATAATTCTCCGGCACCGGCTACAAAAGAAATAAGTGTTGAATAAGGTTTAACACGTTTAGGTTTCCGGAATCTTTTATAAGATTTCAATCTTGTATTGAAGTCATGTTGAAAGTATCGCAGGTGAGCTTTTTTAGTTAGAATCATTAGCCGGTTTATTTACGAATGAGAAAACGCTGATTGTAAGTTTGTTTCCATCTTCATCCATTGTCCAAAGTAATCCGGAATCAGGTGTTAACAGGTAGGAGTAAAAACTACCATGTATTTTAAGAACAATTACTTTATGTCCGGGATTAGGGGCGAAATGAATTCCGTAGCAATCCTGAGCTGTAACTTTTACATTTGGATGTCTTTTGGGATCTTTTTGTTTTAAGTATTCTTGAAATGTCATTAGAATAATGTTAAAGGTTTCTTTTGAATAAGATTTATGAGTTTAGTTTCACAATATTTGATTTGCTGCCGAATACAAGAATTGTTTCCGAGGTAGTATTTTTTATCAAAACCGTTTCTTAGGTCAGCTTGTGAAATTGCTAAATTTCCTTTTATTTGAATTTCATACAGGCGCAATTTTCGCGCCTGTAGTTCTTTTTCCACTTTGTTTATTTCTGCAGGAATATTCATCGTTAATTATTTACGATTTCAGAGATAATGCCATCCAATGAAAGGCAAAGTTCCAGACCTAACAAATAAAATCCTCCTTCGCGCTCAAAACGTCTCAGGCGTTGTATAGCTCTTTCTGTTACATTAAAGGAATTATGAATTGGGTAAAGTGGACTTTCGTCATTATTCCGGTAATGTTTAAAAACTGCTTTGCGATGTTCTTTACCGTCCAGGTGTTCAAATTTCTTTGCGATGTTTTCCGCAATGTTATTTGAGATTTTGTTTGTTTCATTATCTTCTTCAATAATGGTTGAAACTTCTGAAAGTTCACGAATTGTATTCCCATTGTTTCTTACGTTTTTATATCGCTCGTAGTTGTTGGTAAGTTTACATTCTGTAAATGAGCCAACATTAAAAATGTGTAGAAACAGTACTCAGTATTCTTTATCAGAATCAATAATACGTTGTTTGTTGTTTTCAGGAATTTGGAGAATAACTTCTTTAAAATTGCGATCTGTAATCATAATAATTCTTTTTACGAGCCGAATTGCTCTGTTAATTTATCTGGTATATGATTTTCCTTTTTGGTAAAGAGCGCAATAGAATGGAGCACGATCCAAGAATGAAAATTTTCTTTGATAAATTCAAC
>JABMPI010000034.1 GCA_013203755.1 Bacteroidota bacterium | reverse complement strand
TTTTTTAATGAAGGTGTGGATAAAAAGAACAAGTATAAAGACCGAAAAGCTATTTGGTTTGAGTATATATTCTTCAAGATTATAAATAGAATTGAAAAGCTGTTCTTTTAATTTAGGATGGTTTTTTTTAGCAATAAATAATGAGTTATTCGTCGAAATTTAAATCGAATATCTTATTGTAGACTTCGCCGTTTGTTAATTTTGCAGTTAATACAAGCTCGCTTTTTCCTTCGAGTTTTAATGCAGTTAAATTAAAACGTAATTCCTTTGTAAAATAGGCTTCACATAAATCGTTATTGGCGTTGTGCCTTATTTCGAAAGTTGGGACAGTAGAACTGCTGGCGGTCCAGGGATGCATGCGAGCTAAATCGATAATGTGTTCCTTACATCCACCGCTGTACGAAAGTTTAATGTATAAACAGTCTCCATCAACAAATGCTTCGTGTAAAAAGATGGGGTCGCGAGCCAGACTATCGTAATTTTCAAAATATAAATCTACAAAAGGGGCGCAACTCAGTTCTTCGGCATATTTTATTTCAGTTGCTGTTCCACGATCGCAACCGGCAATAACGTTTGGCAATTCTACATATTCAACCAAAACACGCTGTCCGTGAGTGAAGGTAAATCCTTTCGGGTAATAGAGGGGTTGAATGCGACTTCCGTTATCTAATTCAATTATAAAACTACAGTTGCCGGCGCCGGCGTAGTCAACTACAACTCCGGTTTCATAAAAAGTAATTTCCTCTTCTTGCTGGCAACTTACAAGAGCAATTGAAAATAGGAATAGTATAATTATTATTTGTTTCATGGCTTTATTGTTTCTTGAAAAGGAACGGTTAAAACTACCTGTTTATTCTGTTAAGCAAATTGAATT
The DNA here is from genome assembly GCA_013203755.1 of Bacteroidota bacterium. GTDB lineage: Bacteria > Bacteroidota > Bacteroidia > Bacteroidales > Prolixibacteraceae > Draconibacterium. The sequence continues at coordinate 27,211 of JABMPI010000034.1, read as the reverse complement.
TATGATAAATCATCTTAATATTCCTTAAAATCTACTCCTTATATTCCGGGTTTTGAACTTCGCCAATAAACAGAATTGCATCTGTGTCTTTTTCGGTAATAGCAAATACAAAAGGTTTGTCAACCGTAAAATATATTTTTTGAATTTGGTCTGGACCTGCACTGGTAACTCCAATAATAACCGCAGTTACGGCTGCAGCCTCAGAGCCATTTTCGTTTACATCAATAAACGATTTGTGCAGAACTGAACTGATGTGTAAATTTTCGTCGTTTGCTATTCCTGTAAAATCTGCTAGTGTAGGAGAGAAAGCTTTTAACATCCCCATTTCTTTAAGTACCTCCTTTAATCGAGTATCAAAAGCAAATTTGAAACGGGGCATGGTAACAACAACATTGTCTTTTGTTTCAAAATCGGCCATCCAGTTTTTCCAATTTTCAGTTGAAAGCTCCTCAATTATGTTTTGGGAAGTTTTTCCATCTTCAGGAAGTAGCAATACCATATTGTAATGGCCATTTCCATACGGTAATTCTATTGCTTGAAGCAATTCATTTGAAGAATAATTTAATTTATCCTCTTTATTCATCATCGGAATTTCAAGGATTGTTACATCTTTCTTTTTAAAATTCCTAATCTCAGTTCCATTCTTATCGAATTTTTTATTCCAAATTCCATTAAAATAGATGGCATTCAAAAGAATCATTCTGTCGTTGGGGCTTAGGTTCTCGATTATTTTTAAGATTTTATCGTTGGTTTTTTCTGCTACCCAATCGTTTATCGTTCTAACGGAAGACGGAGAACTAAAATTGAGACTCTCTACTTCAGCATCATAATAATTTTGGTTGGTACTTATAAAATCAGATTTTACTGAAAAATTGTCGGAATAATAGATGGCATTGGCAATTTTCAAAGCTACATCTTTATCGAGCGATTGCAAGGCACCAATTAACATCTTGTACGATGCGTTTATGTCATCGGCAGTTAATCCATTTAAATTCAGGACTGTCTCCATCTCTGTTTTTGTTTCTCCATCGGCTCCGTTATAGGTCATTGCCAATGCAACAGAAATACTAAGCGGCGAAATCATTATATTTTCTTTGTCACTCTCTGTTCGTATCTTTCGGAAAATTTCCAGCCCAAAAGTGTTGTCGGCTTCTACCAATTGTGCCGATTTTTCATCCAATTCTATCGTTGATATTTCGTTGGTTTCAATATTGTCTTGTTGGCAAGAACAAACGCTTACGAGGAAGAATGCAAAAAATAGAGTGCCCAAAGTTTTCATATTGAATATTTTAAATTGATGTTTTCGTTACAAAGATGATACCAAGTGTGAAAAGGTTGCGTAACAATTTTGGATGAATGAATATTATCTTGGGAGAAAATAGAACCTATTTTTTTTCTATCCCACGCAACCTATTTAAAGGTTGTTTCATCTATCCAATGATTTCATTGAAAAATGGAACAAAACTTAGCTGAGATAAATTAAGGGTTGAAAGTGAAATTATATTTACTTTTGATTAAACCTTTGAAGTAAAGATTGGAAGAACTTAAGAAAATAATAGAGGGTTGTGTGTCGGGAGATGTTCGTGCACAGGAGAAACTTTACAACTTGTTTGCGCCAAAAATGTTTGGGGTTTGTTTGCGGTATGCAAAAGATACTACCGATGCTGAGGATAGTTTACAAGAAGGTTTTGTGAAAGTTTTTACTTACATCAATAAATTTAGGTACGAAGGTTCTTTTGAAGGATGGATGAGACGAATTATGGTAAATGTGTCTCTTGAGAAATACCGAAAGCAACATGTAATGTATCCGGTTGAGGATATTTCGATTTATGAAAAGCCGAACTATTCGGATGATATTTTAGATAAAATTTCGGCGAATGAAATAATTGAGCAGATTCAGAAATTGACACCCCGATATAGAATGGTTTTTAACCTTTTTGTTTTAGAAGGGATGAACCATAAAGAAATTAGTGAAGAGATGAACATTTCGGTAGGTACATCTAAATCGAACCTTGCAAGAGCAAGAGAAATATTAAAAAGTAAAGTTCAAACACTTTATGGAGAAGTTGGAACAAATGCAAATTCTACTGCATAATGAATGAGAAATTAAATAACGATATGCAACTGCGCGAGAAATTAGATAATTTTTCGGTGCAACCACCCCCATTAATTTGGGACAATATAAAGGGACAGTTAGCAGTGCAACGCAGAAAAAAACGTTTAGTTTATATTGGCTGGACATCGGCTGCGGCTGTAATTGTATTTGCATTTATGGCCGGTTGGTATTTTAATAATAATTCAGACGTTATAGCACCTTTGTCTGTAGAAAGGCAAAGAATAGAAAGTGAAATTGGACAAGATGAAAAAGTAATAAAAGAGAGTAAAGTTTTAAGCGCGAATGCTGATGTTAAACAATTGCCGGAAACCCAAAACCTACAGATAACAGATAAGAATAGAGGAAACAATTTAAATGCAGTGTTTGCCTCTAATACGGAAACTAAAAATGAAAGTGCTGCTATTTCTACTATTGAAAGAATTAGCTTAAATAGATTGGAGAGAATTGATGCAAAAGTAAAAAACAATCAACCTGAAATTTTATTGGCACAACATAAAAACATTTCGAATGAATATAAATTAAACGAGATAGATAAATATCTGGTTGCTGCTAATACAATTGATATTGAGTCGAAAAAGAGTGTTGAACCTGGTTGGAAAATGGGAATGCATATTTCGCCTGCATACTCATCGTACGTTTCTTCTCATTCCGATAATTATTTACAAAATATGAGTAATTCAAGTGAAAGTGCGAATGGAAATGTTGGCGGTGGTTTTTCGGTTCAATATAAAACCAGTAAAAAGTTAAGAGTTGAGAGTGGTATTTATTATGCCAAGAGTGGACAAAAAACCGAAAATTCGTTCGAATTGTTGGCGTTTACAAACAGAGAGGATAATGCTTCGTTTGCACCAAATAATAATTACGATTATTTGTCAGCCGTTCGTCCTACTTCTAGTAATACAGTAAGTATAGAAAATGGAAATATTGCAATGAATAGTACTGCAGGAGTTATCGAAATGGCGGCAACTCCCAAAGGGGCAGAAATTGCTGCTGATTTTGAATCTGCGAAATATGGATTTTCCAATACCTTGGTTTCAAATGGCGAATTTTCTCAGGTTTTCGATTTTATTGAAATACCACTCTATTTAAGATACAGTATCATCGATTCAAAAATTGGTCTTGAGATAGTGGGAGGATTAAATGCTGGAATTATTGTGGGTAACAATGCTTATATCGATAACAGTTATGGCTTGCAAAAAATTGGTGAAACACAGGATATTTCCACTGTAAATTTATCGGGTACAGTTGGGGTTGGAGTTAATTACGATTTGGGCAAACATATTTCTGTGGCTGTTGAACCTCGTCTGAATTACTATTTGAATTCTATTAATCAGAGTTCCGAAGTTGATTTTAGACCCTATCGAATTGGTTTTTATACCGGTTTGTATTACGAGTTTTAGAAGGCGCAATTTATTGATCAGGTGACTCGAAATCGCCTGCTCAATAACAACATCTATCTAATCAGATTTCCAATAAATACCGAGTTATAGAATAATTTGTTTTTTCCCAACCAAAGCCCAAGGGAGGTCATGTTTTCGTGGTAGCTAATTATTTTATTATAGCCAGAATTGAATAGAAATAATTGGTGCATTTGATAGTCGCTCCAGATCTTTGTTGTATATCAGGATTAGATTTTCTTTAGACATAAGTTAAATGCACCCGAAGGTTGAAAAAAATATGGTATTGAAAAATTTAATTCTTTATTAAAGATAATTGAAATATAATTAAACCTTTTGTTTAATATTACATCTATTGTTACAGAGTTTGTTCCAATTCATTATCTATTTTATTTGTAAATAAAACTTATTATAAGAATCAAACCTTGAAAAACGCTTTTCTAAATCGAATAATCTCTGTCTCATTTCTATTTATTTTAATAAATAATATAGTTGTGTCTCAGAATGTGAAAAGTATTCAATTGAATGAATCGTATCAGAATCAGCCCCTAAAAGATTTTGTTATAACCCTTCAAGAAAAATACGGGATAAAGGTTTTTTATAAAGAACAGTGGATTGAGCCCTACACAATTTCTAAAACTTTTCAGAATACACCTTTGGAGCAAGCTTTGAATAATTTATTCTTTGAACATGATCTTACCTATACTATTTTCCAGGATAATACAATAGTTATTTTCAGAAGAATATCTGACGCCCGATCGAGGTTTGACACCCAAAATCAGATGTTAATAATTGGAGATCCGATGAACATTGGCCGATATAAAACGGCAAAAATGAAGGGGAAAGTAATTGATGGCAAAACCGGTGAATTTCTGGTTGGTGCTGTTGTATTCAATAATAAATTGGAAAAGGGTTCAACTACTAACAGTCGGGGAGAATTCGAATTTGAACTGCCCACAGGAGAGCACCAACTTCAGTTTTCGTTTGTTGGTTTTCAAAATACAACATTAAAGGTTAAACTTATTGAAGATGGTTTTGCTGAATTTGAAATATTTGAAGAGACCCATCAGATAGGAGAGGTTACTGTTTTAGGCGGGGAAATGGATTTGCCACGATCTCAAATGAGTATGGTTCAAATGACATCAACCGAGTTGAAACAAATGCCGGCATTAATGGGTGAAGTTGATGTTTTAAAAGGATTATCAATGTTGGCGGGTGTTCAAACTGTTGGTGAATTGTCATCCGGGTTTAATGTTAGGGGTGGAAATACAGACCAGAATCTAATTTTAATAAATGGTAGTCCGGTTTTTAATTCATCGCATTTGTTTGGTTTTCTTTCGCTTATAAATCCCGATATAGTGGAAAATGTCCGGCTGTTTAAAGGTGGAATGCCAGTGAAATATGGTGAAAGAGTAGCCTCGGTAATGGAGGTTGATTTTAAAGAGGGGAACGATGAAACCATTCGGATTTATGGTGGAATTGGCCTTATTAATTCCCGATTAACGCTTGATGGCCCGCTTTCTAAAAATAAAAAACTCACTTTTGTTGCAGGGGGCAGAAGCTCGTATACCAACTGGGTTTTAAAACAAATTCCTGATTTGGATTTAACAAGAAGCGTTACTCATTTTTACGATATTTCAGGAAAGGTGACGTATAAATTTAATCAGTACAATAAAATAAGTTTAATGGCTTATATGAGCAACGATGAGTTTAGTACAAGTTCGCAATCGGTTACACAATATGGAAATTTGCTGGGTAATTTAAAAATAGATTCCCGTTTTACGGAAAAACTTTATGGCGATTTGGAACTTTCTTATAGTGAGTATGCCTATCAGTTAACCGATTTTGCAAATGAAAAACCACCTGAATCTTACACCCTCGATAACAATCTTCAATACAGTTCGGCAGCTTATAATTTTAAATGGCATCCAGATCCGAGACACAATGCCGAAGCCGGTTTTAAAGCGGTTTTAAATGAAATTAGTCCGGGCGAAATATCACCAGTTGAAGATTTAACAGTTATCGACCATCAGAAACTGGCAAATGAAAAAACTATAGAGTGGGCAACATATATCAGCGATGAATTTGAAATTCTTCCGGAGTTTTCAATAGTTGCCGGAATACGTTACACTCATTTCAGCAATATCGGTACTCCCTTAATTTATGTTTACGATCCCAATAAGCTAAAAACCCCCAATAATATAATCGATTCTTTGAGCTTTGGGGAAAATGAAGCTTCTGCTTCATATGGAGGTTTGGAGCCACGATTTTCGTTGAATTTCGATCTGGATATAAACACCTCATTTAAATTTAATTATCAACGCACCCGGCAATACATTTTTCAGTTAAGTAACAATGCAGTTATTTCTCCGGCGGAAACATGGAAAGCAGCAGATTACCATCTGGAGCCTTTAATCAGCGACCAAATTGCAGTGGGTATCGAAAATAATTCCTGGTTGGAAGGCATTGATTTTTCTGCCGAAATCTATTACAAAAACCTTCAGAATTTAATTGAATATAAAAACGGTGCACAGTTAATAATGAATAAAAATATTGAAACGGCTTTAATTCCGACAAAAGGATATTCGTATGGAATTGAGTTGAGTGCAAAAAAAAAATCAGGCAGATTAACAGGCTACACCAGCTATGTTTTCTCGCGGACAATGCGTAAAAATACCAGCGATTTTACGGAGGAAAATTTTTGGAAGGGAGACTTTTATCCTTCCATTTACGATAAGCCCCATGATTTTTCGTTAACGGCTACTTACAATATTAGTCGACGATGGAGATTCTCAGGTAACTTTGTTTTTATATCGGGCAGGCCAGTAACATTACCCGAAATTAAATATACTTTTGCCAATGAAAATTTAGTCCATTACTCAGATAGAAATAAATATAGAATGCCCCCATACAATCGCCTGGATTTATCAATAACTTTAGACGAAAATCTCCGGAAAAAACGAATGTGGAAAGGTAGCTGGACATTCTCAATTTATAATGTTTATGGCCGAAATAATCCATATTCAATTTATTACAAAAAGTCGGCTCCTGGTGTAGATAACGATTACCGGCGTTATTCATTATATAAACTTTCGGTAATAGGAATTGCGGTTCCTTCATTAACCTATAATTTTAAGTTTTAAATGAAGAACACATTTATATATTTAATACTATTGATTGGTATTTTTACCGGATGCGAAAAGGTATATATTCCTGATATTGAAAAACAGGAAAATGTCATTGTAGTTGATGCAAGAATTATTAGTAATCACGATGTGAATTATATCAGCGTGTTTAAATCCAAAAGTTTTACAGATGCCGATGGCGGTTATCCATTAATTCCAGGAGCTTCAGTTTCTATTTTCGACAACAACAATTCAGAATACCAACTTCAGGAGGAAAAGGATGGTTTGTTTAAAGTCGATTTTAAATTAAATCCTGAATTGGAATACAAAATTAAAATTGCTTACCAAGGAGATTCATATGAATCCTCATTCGAACAAGTACCTGAACAGCCCGAAATTGACACAATTTACGGGATTCCGGAAGTGAAAGTAATTGAGGTAGGAGGAGAGAAAGATGCGGATGATTTTAGAAAGGTTGGAGGAGTACAATTGTATGCTGATTTTGATAATGACAATGATCTTCAGCATTTCAGGTTTACAGCTCGTAAAACGTATCAGTTTACTTTTCCTGTTGAAATAATGGTGATGCGCGAATTGATAGAAGTTACTAATTTTGCGTGGAATACAATGTATCCCAGAGGAGTATTTAACCTGGCAGCTCCGCCAGAATATTCATCGTCGATTGATATTAAAAAGCACCCACTTTTTTTTATGGAAAAGGCAGCGGGAATTAAATACGGACAATCATTCGCAGGATGGATTTTATATTTATATCAATATAGTTTAACCAAATCGTCGTACGACTTTTATAAAGACCTAAACAATCAGTTAGATGCCGATGGGAGATTGTTCGATCCACTTTATGTTCAGGCACGTAGTAATTTGAAATGTGTAAACAATCCGGATCAGATAATACTGGGTAATTTTGAAATTACAAGCTTTAAAGAAAGGCGTTATTTTATCAAGTTTTTGTCGGATGAAAAAGGATACCTGATTAAACCAATACCTTATTTTTATGACATTCCTTTAGATGGAGAGCAACTAGAAATACCGCCGGATTTTTGGGAATATTATACAAAATCATATCCAAATGAATAGTAAAATTAAAATATTATTTCTGCTGGTTTTTGGATTTTGCTACCTAGTTGGCAATTCTCAAAAAATAAATAATGAACTGGCTTTATTTACCGACCGCGATTATTGTATTTCGGGCGATTCAGTATGGTTTAAAGTTTTTCTTCCGGAAACTGTACTTGAAAAAGGAAACGTGGTCCGGGTTCAGCTAGATACAAAAGACAATAATTTGATTTCCAGCGCAGTCAAAAGGATTGAAAATGGCTGGGCAGAAGGATATCTTCATGTTCCTGATTCTCTTAGCTCGGGTTTGTGTTTTGTAACTGCCTTTTTAAATTCTCAGAGAGATTCTTCAAGCCACGAATTGTACAGTAATGCTCTAATTGTTTACAATCGTTTCGAAGAAAGTATTTCAGAAATGGAATTGCCAAATTCTGATTTGAAAACAATACTTGAAAATTATAATTCTTTTGTTAATCTTAATTCAGACAAAAATGAATATCTAACAAGAGAAAAAGTTTCTGTAGAAATTGATATTAATTCTGATGAGATTTTAAATGCAGTGATTAAAGCAACGGTTGTAGATCCTTTGGCAAAAGAAATTAGTGGCAGTTACCGATTCAATTTTGAGAGTTTAAATAATACGATTCCAAGAATAAAAGAACAAGATGGATTTCTCTTGAATGGGAGAGTGGTGGACATAGATGGGAATCTACAAAAAGGAGTACTTGTAGTTTTGTCAATTACAGGAGAACCTCCATATTTCGACTATTATATTTCTGGGAAAGATGGCGATTTTCATTTTTTTATTAAGGACGCAGTTGGTACCGCCAACATTGTTTTACAAGCAATTTCAAAAAATAATAAAGAATATTTTATTGAAAAAGAGCTAAATTATCTTGTACGAAAAGATGAAAATCAAACTCTAACTAAAACCTTAACATCCCAACAATCAGAATTTATTTCATCGTTGATAGATGGGGATTTTATTTATAAGTTGTTTAATTTGACGATATCCAAAAGCAATGAATTCTTTGAAATTTCTCCCAGGTTTTCAATGCCTTTTTATGGTCCACCAACAGAACGTATTGTCCCCGACGAGTTTATGGATTTGCCAGATTTTAAAGAGATTTCAAGAGAACTGTTGGGTGGAGTTCAATTACGGGATAGAAATGGAAGTGTTACTTTTAGAATGCTTAATCAAAAGCAACGTTATTTTTTTGAAAATGAACCTTTGCGATTACTAAATGGCATTCCGGTATTTAAAAATAGTTTTTTTACTTCCTTAAAATCTACTGATATAAACTATATCGATGTTGTTCAAAGTGAAAGATTGTTCGGCGATTTGGTTTTTATGGGAATTTTATCAGTGTCGTTAAAAGACAAATCTAATAGTTGGATGGTGAAACAGCCCAATATCTTTCAATTTAAAGTTGATTGTCTTCAGCCGGGGAAAAGACCGGAATATTTGAAAGAAAGAATTACTTCCCATAATCAACCCGATTTACGACATATTTATATTTGGGAAATTTTAAAAATAAATACAGAGCAGAAACTTGATTTTTATTTGTCAGATTTAAAAGGTAAAGTAGAAATTAGTGTGGAAGGTGTAACAAAAAGTAAAAAAGTTTTTAAGGCTTCAAAAATAATAGAAGTAAAATGATGAAGAATAAAACATATCTTTTAGTCTTACTTATTACCTTGTTTTTTTTCAATGCAAAAAGTCAGGAGACTGGATTTTACTTGGATGGATTGGATGAAAGTTCAAACAGGTTGCAGGGAAAAATAAGGGGCGATATATTTTATCTTACACCAACCAGCAATCAGAACTTTTTTTTGCAAAGAGATTGGCAGCAGAGTAAAATTGTTTTGACGGATGGAGATGTTTATGAAAATTTAAAAACCCGGTACAATGTTTATCGTGATGAATTAGTAGTGTATAACGATAAAATTAGATCGTTATATACCGTAAATAAAGATATAGTTAGTCAGTTTTATTTTAAGGAATTTTCGGAAAGAGACGAGGCAAAAGAGCATAAATTTGTTAAGCTGTTATTTACTGGGACATTTGCGGGCGATCGGTTTTTTGAAGAACTCTATTCGGGGAACAGGTCTCTTCTGGGTTTCCATAATATTAGAGAAGTAAAAGTAAGTCCGTATGTCGATAGATTGGGAACTAAGCGTGACATTGAATATCGTTTAAAGGTAGCCTATTATATCTATTCAGAAAAACACGGATTCGTGAGACTTTACAAAAGAAAACGATCCTTTTATAAAGCTCTACCCGATCACAAAAAAGAAATAAGAAAAATATTCCGCAAAAATAATATTTCACTTTTAGACGAAAGTGCATTGATTCAGGCCTTTAAATTAATCGATGAGGAAGGTCTGTTAAACTAAATATTTTTTATTCTGTTCCAACGCAACCCCTTCCATTCATTTCGCATCTATCTTAAAAACTAAAACGAAATGAAAAAGTTGTGTCTGTTAGCGTTTATCGCATTTATTGCTTTTCCCGTTTTTGCTCAATCTCAAAAGGGAAGTATTTATTTAAATAATGGGACTATTGTAAAAGGGAAATTTTCATTCTCCAATGATCTTAAAAAGCTTAAAGTTGAATCTGAAGGAAATATTTGGGTGTTTGATGCCAATGAAGTAGATAGTATCTCATACGGCAAAGTGCACCCTACAAATAAAAATGATGTTCAAAATGTAAGTTCTATTTTTTTTAGAACCGAAATGGGAGTTTTAATTGGGAATTCAGAAAATAGTCAATCGTCACCTTTTAGTTTAACAGGTTCTTTAAATTATAGTGTTACTCCAAATTTCTCGGTTGGAGGTGGTTTGGGTGTCGAGTTTTTAAAAGAATCGTACATGCCTGTTTTTATTAATTTGGAATACAAACTCAGAAATTCATATTCAACTCCATACCTGTTTTTAAAAGGTGGATACCAGATTGCTTTAGAAGAATCCAGAGAGGTTTATTATTCTAATTATCAACCCTGGAGTAGTAGTTTTTGGCCGGGGCCAGATTATTCGCAAAATAATATGGATACAAAAGGTGGATTTTTAATAAATCCCGGAATTGGGTATCAACGAATGTTTTCGTCCGGTTTTGGAATGTCATTTGCTTTTGGTTACCAATTTCATCGCTTGCATTATTCGGGTGATAACGATTATGGCCTTGACATCGATTACAATCGTTTGACAATTAAATTAGGTATCATCTTCAACTAAAACCTACATCATGAAGCGAGCATATAAAAAATTTGTACACAAGGAAACCATCATTAGCGAGTTACATCGAATACCACTGAAAATATTAAATAGTAATGAGATGAAAACAATCAGAAATATATTTACAATACTTATATTATTTATTGGATTTAACTCGTGTATGGATGAGTACACCGAGGTTTTTACTGCCAATTCACCCGTTTATATGTCGTACGAAGATTTGCGTGAAGCGGTAAAAATAACCTCATCGCGCGATTTGAAAAACACAGGTAAAATCTATTTTAAAGACGGTTACATTTTTGTGAATGAAGAGTTGAAAGGAATCCACATCATCGACAATCAAAATCCTTCAAATCCACAAAATATAGGTTTCATTGAAATTCCGGGCAATGTAGATATTGCAATAAAAGATGACATTTTATACGCCGATAGTTACATAGATATGGTAGCTATAAATATTTCGGACATAACTAACCCGGTAGAAGTACACCGCGTAGAAGAGGTATTCCCGTATACAACTCCGCAACCCGAAAATGAAGATTACCCTGTGTCTAAAATAGACGAAGAAAAAGGTGTTGTAATTGGCTGGGAAGTTAAAAAGGTTCGCCAGGAGATGGAGTATCATTACAATCCGGTTTATTATCGTTTTGGTGCTGAAATGGATTATGCCATGGATGCAGGTTTTAATGGTGCTGCTTCAACACCGGGTGGCTCTTTTGGAATTGGTGGCTCAATGGCACGCTTTGGTTTGTACAACGACTATTTATATGCTGTAGATAACGCAACACTTTATATGTTCGATGTAAAAACTCCTGAATCTCCTAATAATATTGGCACTCAGAATGTAGGTTGGCAAATTGAAACCATGTTTATTTACGATGGGCACATGTTTTTTGGAACACAAAATGGGATGCGGATTTTTAGCCTCGAAGTACCAACGGTGCCAAATTATATTGGACAATTTCAGCACGTAACAAGTTGCGATCCGGTAGTTATTTCTAATGGTTTTGCCTATATAACTTTGCGTGGAGGAAACCAATGTGGAAGCAACGTAAATCGTTTAGATGTTTTAAAACTTTCAGATAATTATACAGAAAATGAATTGCTGGCTTCTTATCCTTTGCATGGACCCTACGGACTGGGAATTGATGACCAAACACTTTTTGTTTGCGATGGCGACGCCGGATTAAAAGTGTACGATGTTACCGATAAATTGCATATTGATGATCATAAAATTGCCAACTTTTCAAACATAAATACCTTCGATGTAATTCCATTTAACGATCATTTGTTTATGGTTGGCGACGATGGTTTTTACCAGTACGATTATTCCGACTTGCAAAATATTCATCAGATAAGTTTTATTCCTGTAAAAAAGGAAGAGTAAAATTATAATTAGCCAATTTTTAAAAATACAACCCAATAAACTTTATCTCAAAATGAAAAAAATAATTTTGTTAGCTCTGGTTTTGTTTGGTGCATTGTCGGTTTTTGCACAAAACCCAAAAGTTATGTTGCATCTAAAAAGTGGAACCATAATAAAAGGGAAATTATTTGAAACTGGGTCACCGGAAACAGTTAAAATTAAATCGAAAAAAAATGTTTGGGTTCTCCAATATTCAGATATTAAATCAATAGATTATAAATCGTTAGATAAAACAAAAGAGACAACCAACGATCCTTTTTATTTTAAGGTAAGTGGCGGTTTATTGCTTGGCAATTCATCAAATGCCGAAAGTTCTGTAAGTTATTTCCACAGCTCTTTTAATGTTCAGTTAATAGAGAAATTGTACGCTGGTGTTGGGGCCGGTGTAGAATATTACAACGAGCAATCTTACCTACCAACCTTTTTAAATTTTGAGTACAAATTCAGGCAAACCAGATCTTTTCCGTTTTTATATTTAAAAACCGGATATATTATTCCTGGCGAAAGTCAACACTCCTCTTCTGAATACGAACAATTTGAATCTAGAAATATTCCTCCTCAATTTTTAAAAGCACACGGCGGAATAATGGTGAATCCAGGATTTGGCTACACTACAATGCTTGGCGAAAATTTTGGTCTCTGTTTTTCGGTAGGCTATCGGTACCACAGTCTTCGTTTTTCGGGAAAAGATAAATATGAGTTGGAACAGCGTTATAACCGACTGTGTTTGTCGTTAGGTATAATCTTTAAATAACAAATTAGAATGAAAACAACACGACTAAAATGGGTAGTGGTTATTTTATTAATGACAGCTTTTTCAGGTTGTAAAGATGTTATTTATGAAAATGACCTGCGAAATGTTCCGGTCTATTTGAGTTTCGAAGAGTTACGAAGTTCAGTAACAAAAATTGAATCTCAAGACCTTGTTAATCCAGGTAAAATTTATTTTAAAGATGGTTATATTTTTATAAATGAAGAGATGAAAGGAATTCATGTTATTGATAACCGGAATCCTGAAAATCCAACAAATATTTCATTTATTAAAATACTGGGCAACATGGATTTAGCAATAAAAAACAATATATTATATGCCGATAGTTATGTAGATTTGGTAGCTATCGATATTTCGGATGTAAATAATCCGGTGGAAGTAAAACGTATAAATAATGTTTTTCCCTATACCATTCCAGAGTTAAAAGATGGCAGTTATTTAATGGCAGAATTGGATGAAAAAAAAGGAGTTGTTGTTGATTGGGAAATAGATTATTCGCGGTTAAAAGTAGAACGCAGAAGTTATCCAATTTATAGCCGGGGCTGGTACCAAAAGGGGTATTCTAATGAAAGGATGAACATGGATTTAGCCACCGCGTCATATTCATCCTCATCAGGTTCTTCTGGCTCAAACGGTTTTACCAGCACAAGTACTCAAGGTGCTTCTTTTGGTATTGGCGGTTCAATGGCAAGGTTTGGGTTGAACGGAGATTATTTATATACCGTTGACAGCAAGGAGTTTCATATCTTCGATGTTAAAAACGACCAAAACCCAATTCTCGAAAATGAACCCGGAGCCGGGATGGACATTGAAACCATGTTTATTCACGACGATCACATGTTTTTGGGAACAATGTCAGGAATGCTCGTGTTTTCCCTTAACGATCCGGTGAATCCTACCCAAATTAATAGATATAAACACATAAGAAGTTGCGATCCGGTTGTTGTGCAAAACCATATTGCTTATGTAACTTTAAGAGGTGGAAATAAATGTGGACAGCCAGTTAGCGCTCTCGAAATTCTTTCGTTGAGTTTAGATTATAGAAATGCCGATTTAATGCATTCCTATTTTATGCAGGAACCTTACGGTTTGGGTATCGACGATGAAATTCTATTTGTTTGCGATGGCAAAGAAGGATTGCTGGTTTATGAAGCTTCCGATTTGGCAACCATCCCACAAAAGAAAATTGCTCAATTCCCCGACATTAATGCTTTTGATGTAATACCGTTTAACGATTATCTGTTTATGGTAGGCAGCGATGGTTTTTATCAGTACGATTATTCCGACTTGCAAAACATTCATCAGATAAGTTTTATCCCAGTGGTGAAAGACGAATAGATAGGATAAGTTTCAATCAATTCAGTATTTATTTAAATTATCATTAGGCTCGGCAAACTGTCGAGCCTTTTCGTTGTTAACCAATTAGTAAAAGAGTACTTTTGCAAATTGGTTTTTGGGGTATATCTTTTGCCCCGACTTTTAAGTCGGGGATTATAGAGTAAATGAGAATATCGGGCTTTAGCCCTTAACGTTAAAGAATTAAGAAGGAGAGATAAAATGTTGAAAAACAAAAAGTGGTGGAGAGTTTTGTTGCCCTTAATAATAGCAGCAAATATAGTGGTGGTGGTAATCGTTTTAGGGGCTGCAAAGTCTGCTGATTCTACAATAAATGTTGAGGGTGAAATAAAATTTACGGCAGTTGAAATTCCAACGTCGGTTTCGTTTGCCGGCGAAGCAATGCCGCTGGAACGTTTCGATGTAAAAGAATCGCTCGATCGCGAATTGCTTTCAAATGCCTATTTCCATTCGCAAACTATCCGTTACATAAAAATGGCTCCGCGCTATTTTCCAATCATCGAACCCATTCTAAAAGAAAAAGGTATTCCCGACGATTTTAAATATTTGGCAGTTGCCGAAAGTGGTTTTAATCCCAGTGCGGTTTCGTCTGCTCGGGCAATTGGGTTTTGGCAATTTATGAAAGGCACTGCACAAGATTACGGATTAGAAGTAAATACTTTGGTTGACGAACGGTATCACATCGAAAAATCGACTTACGCAGCTTGCCGGTATTTGTTAGATTCCTACGAAAAATTTGGAAGCTGGACTTTGGTTGCCGCTTCGTATAATCGAGGAATGACAGGAGTAAAAAAACAAATGACCCGTCAAAAAGCTGACGATTATTACAATTTGTTATTGACAACAGAAACAGCTAGGTACGTTTTTCGAATAGTTGCCATTAAGCTAATTATGGAAAACCCCGAGCAGTACAATTTTGTTATTTCCGACGAGGAAAAATATTCGCCAATAAAAACAAAGGAAGTTGAAATAACTGGCAAAGTTGAAAGCTTTGCAGACTTTGCACTTAAACACGGAACCAATTATAAATTGCTAAAATATTTTAATCCATGGTTGCGCGATAATTATTTAAATAATTCAACAGGGAAAAAATACAAGGTTAAAATTCCGGTATTGGATTAATTGCTCGTCATTCCGTCCGTCAGCTGACGGATTCGGAATCTGTTGATTAAGGTAGATGATGAAATGAATTCAGCATGACGTTCAAAAACGTTTAGTATTAAAGATATTACAGAATAGTGAAGACAGAATTAGATAAATATACAGAAGAAAACATCGAATCAGAAGAAAAAGTTGTTGTTCATGGTGCACGTGTTCACAACCTGAAAAACATCGATGTTGAAATTCCGAGAAACAAATTAACGGTAATTACCGGCTTGAGTGGAAGCGGAAAATCTTCCTTGGCTTTCGATACTATTTATGCTGAAGGTCAGCGCCGTTACATCGAAACATTTTCTGCTTATGCGCGTTCGTTTCTTGGAAATATGGAACGCCCCGATGTAGATAAAATTACCGGATTAAGTCCTGTAATTTCAATTGAGCAAAAAGTAACCACAAAAAATCCGCGTTCCACTGTTGGAACGGTTACCGAAATTTACGATTTCCTTCGTCTTTTGTATGCCCGTGCCGGAGAAGCCTTTTCTTACAATACCGGCGAAAAAATGGTGAAATACACCGAAGAGAAAATCATTCAACTAATAAAAAATGATTTCTCCGGTAAACGAATTAACATATTAGCTCCCGTTGTAAAAGGTCGGAAAGGACATTACCGCGAATTGTTTGAGCAAATCCGCAGAAAAGGATTTTTAACCGCCAGAATAGATGGCGAAGTTACCGAGTTAATACACAATCACCGTGTCGACCGCTATAAGAATCACTTCATCGAAATTGTTATCGATAAATTGGTTGTTGACGATGCAAGCACACAACGATTAAAAGAAAGTGTGCAAACGGCTATGAAACATGGTCATGGAATTCTAATGATTTTAGACCACGACACACAGGAAGCAAAATATTATAGTCGTTTGTTAATGTGTCCAACTACCGGAATTTCGTACAACGAACCTGCACCACACAATTTTTCTTTCAACTCGCCGCAAGGAGCCTGCGAACGTTGCAACGGTTTGGGGCGGGTTACCGAAATCGACATGGACAAAATTATGCCTGACAAAAACAAAAGTATCACCAAAGGAGGAATTGCTCCGCTGGGACCATATAAAAACTCGTTAATTTTTTGGCAGATTGAAGCTTTGGGCGAAAAGCATGATTTTACTTTAACAACTCCTGTAAAAAATATTTCTGAAGAAGGATTGCAAGCTGTTCTTTTCGGAACAAACGAACGCATTCAATTAAAAAATACACCGCTCGGAACAAGTTTGAATTACTTGATGAGTTACGATGGGGTGATAAAATACATCGATAGCCAACGCGAAGACAACCTTTCGAAAACCGCACAGAAATGGGCGAACCAATTTGTAAAAACTACCGAGTGTCCCGTGTGTTTGGGGAAACGTCTGAAAAAAGAATCCCTTCATTTTAAAATTGATGGGAAAAATATTTCTGAAATTGCTCAGCTCGATTTAAACGAATTGGGTGAGTGGTTCGAAGGTTTAGAAAACCGTGTTTCTGAACGGCAACGACAAATTGGAACCGAAGTAATTAAGGAAATCCGCGACCGGTTGGGATTTATGTTGGGTGTGGGTTTAAATTACCTGGCACTTGATAGAACTGCAAGAAGTCTTTCGGGTGGCGAGTCTCAGCGAATTCGTTTGGCAACTCAAATTGGTTCTCAACTGGTAAATGTATTGTACATTTTAGATGAGCCAAGTATTGGTTTGCACCACCGCGATAATATGAAGTTGATAAAAGCGCTGGAACAATTGCGCGATTCGGGCAATTCGGTAATTGTGGTAGAACACGACAAAGACACAATGATGGCCGCCGACTATTTAATCGATATGGGACCACATGCCGGTCGTCATGGCGGTGAAATTGTTTTTGCCGGAAAACCCAAAGATGCTTTAAAAGCAAATACTTTAACGGCAGATTATTTAAATAACCGAAGACAAATTCAAATTCCCGAAAAGCGTAGAAACGGAAATGCAGAGGTTTTGGAACTAAGAGGATGTACCGGGAATAACCTAAAATCGGTTAATGTAAAAATTCCTTTAGGAAAATTTATCTGTGTAACCGGCGTTTCCGGAAGTGGAAAATCAACACTCATAAACGATACCTTGCAGCCCATTTTAAGCCAGTATTTTTATAAATCCGTAAAAGATCCACTGCCCTATAAATCGGTAAAAGGATTAGATTTAATCGACAAAGTTATTCGGGTAGACCAGTCGCCAATTGGGCGCACACCACGTTCTAATCCGGTAACTTACACCAATACTTTTTCCGATATCAGAAGTTTATTTGCACAACTTCCCGAAGCAAAAATAAGGGGCTACAAACCCGGTCGTTTTTCGTTTAACGTAAAAGGCGGCCGCTGCGAAGATTGCCAGGGTGGGGGACTCAAACTCATCGAAATGAATTTCCTCCCCGACGTTTATGTGCATTGCGACAAATGCAACGGCAAACGCTACAACCGCGAAACACTCGAGGTGCGTTACAAAGGAAAATCAATCAGCGATATCCTCAACATGACCATTAATCAAGGCGTCGAATTCTTCGAACTCATCCCTTCAATCGCCATAAAACTAAAAACATTGCAAGATGTTGGGTTGGGTTACATTACGCTCGGGCAGTCGTCAACTACACTTTCCGGAGGCGAATCGCAGCGCGTAAAACTGGCCGCAGAATTGGCAAAGCGCGACACCGGAAAAACTATCTACATCCTCGACGAACCCACCACTGGCCTGCATTTCGAAGATATTCGCGTACTGCTCGGAGTCCTCAATAAGCTCGTCGAAAAAGGAAATACCGTCATCGTAATCGAGCACAATATGGACGTTATAAAAGTGGCCGACCACATCATCGACATCGGCCCCGAAGGCGGCAAAAACGGAGGCGAAGTACTTTGCACCGGCACCCCCGAAGAAGTCATAAAAAGCAGAAAATCATTCACCGCCAAATTCCTAAAAGCCGAATTAGAAAATAATCATTAATAACTTATATCTGGCGACCTTAACGGGCTGTCCGCTAAAGTTCCCTCCTCTCGTCGGGGTTCAGAAGTCTGTGTTTGGGCTTCCTCCGGTCGCCAATCACAGCCAGTTCACCCATCGGCTCAACTTCGGCAAGCTGCCGCTACCATCCCTGGCCGGGGGCAGTACAAATATCAATATTTTGTCTCTACTCCGGGTGCAGCGGTTTCAAAACCGCTAATCTAAAAAGGCGATTTGGAAATCGCCACACCCAAAAGTAAAACAGAAAGAGGCAGGCAGCGTATCTTATTTTACGCCATGCTTTAGCTTGGCGACTGCATAATATTATTACAACAGGCTTTATCCTTTAATTTTTCTTATTTGTATTGTTGTATTTTGTAAATTAATTAATGGCTAAAGCCCGATATTCTGCGAATTTATAGAGTTGCCGGGTTAAAGTTACAGTGCAAAAATATGCTAAAATTCAATCTAATTTTTAATACATTTACATTCACAGAAAATTTCTTGAAAAAAGTAAAACAAGAATAGAAATAACACGCAGGATGATTAGATTTCCAAACGACGAGTTTTAACTTCCGACTTCGGCCTTCTGTCTTCCAACTAATTTTCAAACCAATGAAGCAGGTCGAAATATTTTGTAAAAATACCAACTCAACGCACAATTATCCAATGGGAACTCCGCTGTTGGAAATTAGTCGCGACTTAAATATTAAATTAGAAAATACGGTTTGTGGAGCAATCGTCAATCATCAGGTAAAAGAACTCACATTTTGTGTCGTCAAGTCGAAACGAATCGAGTTTTTTGATGTCTCGCACCCCGACGGTATTCGCTTGTATATTCGTAGCCTGATATTTGTAATGTATGCCGCTGTCAAAGAAATTTTTCCCGATGTTTCATTACACATTCAGCACGGAATTTCCAATGGATATTTCTGCGAATTGCAAGGTTTTAAAAGAGAAATTTCTGAATCTGATATTTTTTCAATTCAACAAGAAATGGAACAATTAATACAGCAGGATTTGGCGTTTGTAAAAAAAGATTTATTAACTGAAGATGCTGTTGAACAGTTAACAAAACAAGGTTTATACGAAAAAGTTGAATTGTTCCAACAACAAGGACATTTGTATTCGCATCTCTATTTTTTGAAAGAGTTAGGGAACTATTTTTATGGCGATCTGCTTCCTTCAACCGGGTACATTTCGAATTTTGGTTTGGTCAAATATTTTAACGGAATATTACTTCAAATTCCAAAAACAAAGAATTTTAATAAGCTTAGAAAAGTACAAGAGAACAAAAAGTTATTTGATATTTATCAGGAACACAAAAGTTGGGCTGAGATTTTAAATATTTCTACAATTGGCAATCTCAATGCTTTTACGCTGAACAATAAAAGCGGACATGTAATTAAAATATCGGAGGCACTGCACGAAAAAAAGATTGCTGAAATTGCCAATAAAATATCTTCGAAAAATGGCGATGCAAAAGTAGTTTTGGTTGCTGGTCCGTCGGCATCGGGTAAAACAACTTTTAGTAAACGGCTGGGGGTGCAACTGGCAGTAAACGGAATGCGACCCTACCAAATTTCGCTCGACGACTATTTTGTTGATCGCGAAAAAACTCCAAAAGATGAATTTGGGGAGTTCGATTTTGAAGCACTGGAAGCTATTGATATAGACTTTTTTAATAAACAATTATGTGAGTTGATGGACGGGAAAGAAGTTCAGTTGCCAAAATTCGATTTTCAACTGGGGAAACGTACACAAAGTGGAAATAACCTAAAATTGCTCCCTGGCGATATTCTCATAGTCGAAGGAATTCATGGAATGAATCCAAATTTGCTAACAAAAATAGAATCGAAAAATACCTTTAAAATTTTTATCTCAGCACTTACTCAGATCTCTTTCGACGAACACACACACATTTCTGCGGCAGACAATCGTTTAATCCGACGTATGATCCGAGATAGTAAATACCGAGGTTACCCGGCGTACGAAACGATAAAACGCTGGCCATCTGTTCGTCGTGGCGAAGAGAAAAATATATTTCCCTATCAGGAAAATGCCGATGTTATGTTTAACTCGGCAACCTTGTACGAATTGGGAGTACTAAATAAATATGCCGAACCTATTTTAAAACAAGTACCCGAAAACCGGGAAGAGTACTCAGAATCCACCCGTTTGCTAAAATTCCTTTCCTATTTTAAAACCATCGACGACAATGAAATTCCGCCAACTTCTTTGTTGCGTGAATTTTTGGGTGGCAGTAGTTTTGCGTATTAAATTACATTTAAGATGTTTGCCGGTAGTTTTATTCAGCAGAAAAAGTGATGCTTAATTGTTAAAAGTGTTATGTCTGAATAATAAATGTCCGAAAAAATTAACAAGTAAATATCTTTTATAATTTTGTGCAAAATTTCAGAATTAGAAAAATATTTGGCTCATACAAAATAGTTTGTTATTGAATGAAAACAGGCATCTATATCACAAGCATAGAAAGACGCACAGGCAGATCAGTAGTAGCACTTGGTGTATTAAAATTATTGCTTTCAAAAGTAAGTAAAGTAGGTTATTTCAGACCAATTATTAATGATTATCCACAGGGGGAAAAGGACTACCATATTGATAGAATGCTTTCTTATTTTAACCTGGAAATGGAATATAAAGAAGCATATGGATTTACCATGTCGCAGGTTGTTAAGTATAAAAATCGTGGACAAGAAGCACGATTAATCGATCAGATTATTGCAAAATATAAAGAGATTGAATCGCGATTTGATGTAGTACTTGTTGAGGGATCTGATTTTGCTGGGAAAGGAGTGGCTTTTGAATTTGACCTGAATGTGGAAGTTGCCAAAAACCTTTCCATTCCTACAATCCTTGTAAGTTCTGCTCAGGGAAAAGATATAAAAGATGCGGTTTCTAATCTCGATTTGGCTGTAAAAACCTATGCAGAGAGAGATGTTCGGGTTCAGGCGGTTTTTATGAACAGGGTTGAAGGAAACGATTGTGTAGTAATGAAAGAGGAGATGGAAAAAGTAATTCCTCCTGAAACCGCAATCGGAATTATTCCTGAAATTCAAAAACTAAGTAGCCCTACAATTCGGGAAATTCATGAAATTATTGGTGGCGAAATTTTATTAGGGGAATCTTTTTTATATAAACAAGCCGACAAATTTGAGGTTGGTGCAATGCAACTAAGAAATTTCCTCGACCGGGTGGAAGAAAATAGCCTGATTATTACTCCGGGAGACAGATCTGACATTATATTGGGGGCTCTCCAGGCAAATGCCTCAGTAAATTATCCAAACATTTCAGGGATACTCCTCACAGGAGGAATAGCGCCGGAGAAACAAATTCTTAAACTTATTGAGGGTCTACCGAATGTAGTGCCAATTATTTTAGTTGAAGATGTAACTTTTGTTGCGGCAAACAAAATTGGGAATGTTAAACCGAAAATCAGATCTGGAGACACAAGAAAAATTGAATTGAGTATTTCTGCTTTTGAAGAGTATGTTGATACTGAATTTTTAATAGAGAAATTCAAAAACTTTAGTACCAATGTAATGACTCCCCGCATGTTCCAGTACAATCTGATGACGAAAGCTAAATCTTCAAAAAAACATATTGTATTGCCCGAAGGTACCGATGAAAGAATATTGTTGGCCGCTGTACAACTTGTTGAACAGAATGTGGTGGATATAACTTTGTTAGGTAAAGAAGACGAAATTTTGGCGAAGGCTGCTAAAATTGGAGTTAAAATAGAAGAGGGAATAAAAATTATTGATCCGGTGAAATCAGAACTCTACGAAGATTACTGGAAGACCTATTACGAATTACGAAAACATAAAAATATTTTGGAAGACATGGCGCAAGATGCCTTGCTGGATGTCTCTTTTTTCGGGACAATGATGGTGTACAAAGGCCATGCCGATGGAATGGTGTCGGGCGCTGCTCATACAACTGCACATACGATTATTCCTGCTTTGCAATTTATTAAAACACGTCCAGGTGTAAATACCGTATCATCCATATTTTTTATGTGTCTGGACGATCATGTTTCTGTATTTGGGGATTGTGCTGTAAACGTGAGCCCTGATGCAGATCAACTGGCAGAAATTGCAGTTTCATCAGCTGAATCGGCAAAAGCCTTTGGGATAGATCCTAAAGTTGCACTTCTTTCGTACTCCTCCGGAACTTCGGGGCGTGGAAAAGAAGTGGAAAAGGTAAAGGAAGCAACGCAAAAAGCAATGGCATTATGTCCAGATTTGAAAATTGAAGGCCCCATTCAGTACGATGCTGCTGTTGATCCTATTGTTGGCAAAAGTAAAATGCCAGACTCCAAGGTTGCCGGGCAAGCTAATGTATTGATATTCCCTGATTTGAATACAGGAAACAATACATACAAAGCTGTTCAACGAGAAACAGGTGCGTTGGCAATTGGTCCAATGTTACAAGGGTTGAAAAAACCGGTAAACGATTTGAGCCGGGGATGTACAGTTGATGATATTTTCAATACAGTTGTTATTACAGCAATTCAGGCACAAATGCAAATTGAGGAATAAAAAGTTTTATTGAATATGAATATTTTAGTAGTTAATGCAGGTAGTTCTTCCATAAAGTATCAACTAATTGATATGACAACTAAGTTACCATTATCGAGTGGAATAGTTGAACGAATTGGATTGGAGAAAGGAGTAATTATTCATAAAACTTTTTTGAATGGCGAGGAAATAAAAATAAAAGAGACATTTCCTATTCCCAACCATGCAGTGGGTTTAGAAAGGGTGGCCGAACTTCTTACCGATAAGGAAATTGGAGTAATAACCGATCCTTCAGAAATTAAAGCTGTTGGACACCGTTTGGTACATGGAGGAGAAGCTTTCACAAAAACGGTTGTAATTACCAACGAGGTAAAAGCAAAAGTAAAAGAGTTGTTCCCGTTGGCTCCACTTCATAACCCGGCAAACCTAACCGGAGTAGAAGTAGCTGAACAAGTATTTCCTAATGCCACACAAATTGGAGTTTTCGATACGGCTTTTCATCAAACAATGCCCGAAGTTGCTTATCGCTATGCAATTCCGAAAACCTTGTACAACGAAATGGGAATCCGTAAATATGGTTTTCATGGAACATCGCACAAATATGTTTCTGAAAAAGCAATTGAATATTTGGGTAAACAGGATGCAAAAGTAATTACAATTCACCTTGGTAATGGGGCTTCAATGGCTGCAGTTGATGGTGGTGTTTGCATAGACACAACAATGGGATTGGGGCCACTTTGCGGCTTGATTATGGGGACGCGTTCAGGAGATATCGACCCATCAATTATTTTTTATCTGGTTGAGCAAAAAGGATATTCAATTGAAAAGGTATCTAATATTTTGAATAAAGAAAGTGGAATGGAAGGTCTTACCGGCGATACGGATATGCGCGATGTAGAAGATCGGTTTCATAAAGGTGATGCTGAGGCTGTGCTTGCATATAAAATGTATGCTTACCGCATTAAACAGTACATTGGTAATTACGCAGCTGCAATGAACGGGCTGGATGCCATTGTATTTACCGCTGGAATTGGTGAAAATGATACGGTTGCGCGTAAGTTGGTTTGCGATAATATGGACTACCTCGGAATTGAGTTGGATGAGGAAAAGAATAATATCCGCAGCAAAAATATCCGCGAAATAAATAGAGCAAATGCGAGAACGAAAGTTCTTGTTATTCCAACAAACGAAGAATTGGAGATTGCAAGGCAGGCTTTTGAGTTGATAAAGTAAGTTATTACGATCTTAAAATTCTATAACGTTTGAATTGTAAAAAACTCAAATTTAAAATAATGAATTGGATTTATATTTTTGATATAGTAGGTGTTTTAGTTTTTGCCATAAGTGGAATATTAACAGCTATTGATAATGACTTTGATGTTGTAGGTTCTGCTGTAATTGGTTTAGTTACTGCTTTAGGGGGAGGTAGTTTACGAGATGTTATGATTGGTGAAACTCCGGTAGGTTGGATGACTGATACAAACTATCTGTTGACTATTTTAATTGCAATGCTTGTATCTTACCTATTTAAAAAACATATATTGAAATTAAGAAAGAGCATGTTCTTTTTTGATACAATTGGCATTGGACTTTTTACAATTTTGGGTGTACAAAAGACTTTGGCTGCTGGGCTTGATGTATCAGTAGCCCTTCTAATGGGTATTGTATCTGCAGTTTTTGGTGGAGTAATAAGAGATGTATTAACGAATATAGTTCCACTTATTTTCAGAAGAGAAATTTATGCTGCAGCTTGTCTTGCAGGCGGCCTGGTTTTTATATTGTTGGAACAAATACTGGACACTTTGTACTTTAATATGGGAATGTCGATGCTAACCGTAGTAATAATAAGATATTTGTCTGTAAGGAATAATTGGTCATTAAAATTTACCTCCCGGTAAAGAAACCTTCCATGCTGACACTGATTTCAAATTCACATTCGGGGATCATATTTTTTATTGAATAGTAACAATTTTGTTAGCAGTAAGCCTCTGTCGGTAAATCATTCATCATACAAATTTTGCGAATGTAGAAATCGCATTTTAAAAGATTTTTTTTCTCACAGGTTATCTGTGTTAAGTTTCATGGTAGTTTAGAATTGATTCAAAACCGCCTTCCTGTAGAAAAATGTTTGGAACACCCCCCGCGAAAACATAAACAAAACCATTCCCATCCAAAGTGCATGGTTTTCTAAAATCGGATTCAAAAAATAATATATAGGAACAAAGACTAAAAAGGTTGCACCAAGTAAAGTATTTCGCATGGCTTTTGATGCCGTTGCACCAATGTAAATGCCATCCCAAATAAACGATGCAAAACTGGCAATTGGTACAAGTATTACCCAAATAAGAAAGGGCTGTGCACTTTCAATTATATCGGCTTGAGAAGTGAGAAGTTTTAAAATTAAATTTACTCCTGGCAGGTAAACAAGGGTAAAAGCAATTGCCAATCCTGCTCCCCAATAAAAGAGGAGTTTAACTACTTTCTTCAAACTTGAAATTTCTTTGGCGCCAACAAATTTCCCAACCAATGCTTCGCCTGCAAATGCAAATCCATCGATAAAAAAGGAGAAGAATAGCAGCAATTGAATTAGTATAGAATTAACCGCCAGAATAGTGTCGTTTATACCCGCCGACTTCGATGTAAAAAAAGTAAATACGCCTATTATACAGAATGTGCGGATAAAGATATCGGAGTTCACCCGAAAAAACTCAATAAGAATTTTGAGGTTCATAATCCCTTTTTTCGAAATCGTTTTAAGCAGGTATTTGTATTTGTATGAAAACAGAAATAGTGCAATTAGTAATCCAATATATTGCGCAATGGCAGTTCCCAAAGCAACACCCGCAGAATTCATCTTCAAAACAAAAACAAAAAACATACTGAGCAGAATATTTGCTACGTTTACGGCAATGGCAATAATCATTGGGTAGCGTGCATTTTGCATTCCTAAAAACCAGCCGCTAAAAACAAACAGGCTCAACGCTGCCGGTGCCGCCCATACCCGAATTCGAAAATACTGGTTGGCCAGTGTCTCAACTTCGGCACTTCCGCTTATAACTTTAAAACTTGCCCATGCAATGGGAGCTTGTAAAATTAAAATGAGTAAACTAATTAGTACGGCAACAAGTAAAGCGCGTGCGAGAATTGTAATACTTTCGGTGTGGTTTTTTTCGCCAAAAGCCTGAGCTGTAAAACCTGAAGTACTCATTCGCAGAAAACTAAACCCCCAATAAATAAAATTGAAAATTACACCACCCAATGCTATTGCTCCAATGTAAACCTGGGAACCTAAATGCCCCATGAGCGCCAAATCCACCAACCCCAATAAAGGAATAGTAATGTTACTAACAATATTTGGGAGTGCTAATTTAAGAATGCTTCTATTCATGGAATTTGATCAGGGTGCAAATATAATGGTTTTGTTGGTGTGGGTTTGAAAAAGTTTTGTTCTATTCTGAAGTTTATTTAATCTAATTACCAATGTTGCAATGCTTGTTTTTAAAAGGAATGAGTAACCGTTTTAGTATTAATAAATGTATTATTATTAGCATTATTGAATCTACCTATGAACAATAAATAAATTCAATGTGTTATTGATTCAAAGATTTGGAATTATTCTAAATAGCGTTTATATTTGCACAACAGAATAAAATACATTTAAATCTTTTAATATAAAATAATATGGCATTTGAATTAGCAAAACTAGGATACAATTATACAGCATTAGAACCGCATATTGATGCAAGAACTATGGAAATTCACCATGGCAAACATCATGCGGCGTATACAAATAATTTAAACGCTGCGGTAGCAGGAACTGAATTGGAAGGAAAATCGGTAGAAGAAATTTTAGCAGGTATTTCGGGTCAGTCAGCTGTAGTGCGAAACAATGGAGGTGGTTTTTATAACCACAACTTGTATTGGGAAGTAATAGCACCGGGTGGGGCGCCAAACCCTGAAGGAGTGTTACTTGATGCAGTTAACGATTCATTTGGTTCGATTAAAAACTTTCAAGAGGAATTCGTCAAAGCAGCGGTAACGCGGTTTGGATCGGGTTGGGCATG
>JABMPI010000405.1 GCA_013203755.1 Bacteroidota bacterium | reverse complement strand
TGACTTGAACCGGGTAAAAAGCCTGGGACATCAACAAAAGTAACTATTGGTAAATTGAATGCATCGCAGAAACGTACAAAACGTGCCGCTTTTACCGATGAATTGATATCAAGTACTCCGGCAAGGTATGCAGGTTGGTTTGCTACAATACCAACTGGTTTACCTCCAAAACGGGCAAATCCAACAATAATATTTTGTGCATATTGTGCCTGAACTTCCAAGAAGTGTTTGTTGTCTATTACTTTTTGAAGTATGTCGTGCATATCGTAAGGTTTGTTTGGGTCTGCAGGAACTATGTCTTGCAAACTTTCATCTTGCCTTTCCGATGGATCGATTGTAACTTTTATCGGAGGGTCTTCCAGATTATTTGATGGAACAAAACTCAACAGTTCACGAATCATCATCAAAGTTTGATCTTCATCGTTTCCGTTAAAATGAGCAACACCACTTTTCGTATTGTGTGTATTCGCACCACCCAATTCTTCTTTGGTTACCTCTTCGTGTGTAACGGTTTTTATAACTTCAGGGCCCGTAACAAACATGTGACTTTTTTCATTCACCATAAAAATAAAATCGGTGAGGGCAGGGGAGTACACAGCTCCACCAGCACATGGTCCAAGAATAGCAGAAATTTGCGGGATTACACCCGACGAAATCACGTTGTTGTAAAATATATCGGCATAACCGGCTAAACTTTCAACACCTTCCTGAATACGAGCACCGCCCGAATCGTTTAATCCAACGATCGGAGCCCCCATTTTTAGAGCTAATTCCTGAATTTTTACAATTTTATCGGCATTGGCTCTACTTAGCGAACCTCCAAATACAGTAAAGTCTTGCGCAAAAACATAAACCAATCGTCCGTTGACTTTTCCATAGCCGGAAATAACACCATCACCTAAAATTTTATTGGCTTCCATCCCAAAATCGTAATTTCGATGGGTCATCAATTTGTCGATTTCGGTAAATGTTCCAGGATCAAGTAACTGCAGAACCCTTTCTCTTGCAGTTTTTTTCCCGGCAGCATGTTGCTTATCCTTGCGTGCTATTCCTCCACCCAATTCCGAAGCTTTGTTCATCTCTTCGAGTCGACGGTATTTATCTTTTAAATTCATGTATCTGTTATTTTTTTACTTTTTTATGCTAACGTATCGAACTCACATAAATTATAATCATTTCCTTTTTCGAATTGATAAGAATTCATGTACGTTTCCTGTTATTCTGTTTCAATTAAATCCAGTTCAATTAAAATCTGATTTCCTTCGATGATGACTCCGTCTTTTACATTTACTTTTTTCACTATTCCGTCTTTGGGGGCTTTGTATTCGCTCTCCATTTTCATTGCCGAAATAATAATAACTGTTTCGCCCTCTTTTACTTCGTCTCCAACTTCAACCATTACATTTACAACTTTACCCGGCATTGGTGAGAAAATTGTATTTTCATTGGAGTCAAATCCATTACCACCCCGGTTCATTAAATAACGTGCTTCAGCATCAATTACTTCTACTTCGCATGATTGATATAAAGTGTAAGCGGTGTATTTTTTATCTTTATGAGGAACGAGTTCTATGTTGTGCGAATGTCCATTTTCTAAAATTGAAAATGTACCGTCAGCGGTGTGCATTAAATCTACCTCGTATCTTTTGCCATCCACTTCAATTTCCAGAATATTAGCATCCTGGTTTAATAGGTTTACCCATGCAACCCGGTCACCCACTTTTATTTCTACTGCCATAACTTTAAATTAAAAATGGTTTATATATGGAATTTTTTTCCAGCGACTTTGTGCCGGAACAAACTCTTTTGTATTCTCTTCAGTTTTACCAATTTTATCCAAATAATCAATAAATGCGGCAATAATTACCATGTCGAGATTCTCCTTATTCGCTTCACTCGACATAAGTTGTTCCTGATTTTTTTCAATAAAATGTGTGTCGTAATTTCCTGAAATAAAATTTTCATTGTTCATTACCCGTTCTAACATCATTATGGATGTTTTTACCCCGGTAATTTTGTATTCGTACAATGCACGGCGCATTCTACGAATTGCCTCGTCACGAGTATTGCCCCAAACAATTAGTTTCGAAATCATTGGGTCGTAATGAATTGGGATTTCGTAACCCTCATAAACATAGCCATCCGTTCTGACTCCCAAACCTAGTGGTTCAGTTATTTTATATATTTTTCCTGAACTTGGCATAAAATTATTATCCGGGTCTTCAGCATAAATTCTACACTCTATTGAATGCCCCCTTTGAGTAAGATCTTCCTGTTTGAATTCGAGCTTGTGTCCTTCTGCAACTCTAATTTGTTGCTTTACCAGATCAATTCCTGTGACACGTTCTGTTATTGGATGTTCCACTTGCAAACGTGTATTCATTTCAAGAAAATAATAATTCAGGTCGTTGTCTACTAAAAACTCAATGGTTCCAGCTCCTACATAATTAACTGCTTTGGTTGCGTCAACAGCACATTTCCCCATTTCATCACGCAATTTGGCTGTCATTAATGGTGACGGAGTTTCTTCAATCATTTTCTGATGTCTGCGCTGTACAGAACATTCCCTTTCGAACAAATGTACTACGTTTCCATGCTCGTCGGCTAAAACCTGAAATTCGATGTGATGGGGCGACGTAATATATTTCTCAATATAAACAGAGTCGTCACCAAAAGACGACAACGCCTCTGAACGGGCTGCCCGTACTGCAGAAACTACTTCAGACTTTTCTTTAATTAGCCGCATTCCTTTTCCACCACCACCAGCAGAAGCTTTAATCATTATTGGCAAACCAATTTCTTGTATTACATCAAGAACTTCTTGTTCGGTAGTAATTTTACCTTTTGTTCCTGGTACTATTGGAATTCCTGCTTTTATCATTGCATCCCTCGCCATAATTTTATCGCCCATCTGTACTATAACTTCCGGCGTTGGACCAATAAATATTATCCCTTCCTTTGTGCAACGTTTGGCAAATTCCGCATTTTCCGACAGAAAACCATAGCCCGGATGAATAGCGTCAGCACCACAGTTTTTTGCTACAGCAATAATTTTATCGATGTTCAAATAACTTTCACTAGATGGCGCTTTCCCTATGTAGTAAGCTTCATGCGCGTATCGTACATGGAGGGAGGTTCTGTCGGCTTCGGAATAAACGGCAACTGTTTCAATATCAAGCTCTCTACAGGTTCGCATTATGCGAATCGCTATTTCACCTCGGTTAGCGATTAAGATTTTTTTAATTTGATTCATATAATCCAGTAAAATCAGTATTTTTTTACATTAAAATTCAACATTAAACAACCCTTTAAAAGGCAAATTGTTTATTTTAGAATTTAGCACGCTGAAAATAGGTTATGTGTATTGAATGACAAATGAAAAAATGTTAATAAATGTAAATTTCCTTGATTGATTGGAATTTCCGAGGTTTGTTTTTGAATAAAAAAAGTATGTGTTCTAAAAAGTGAAATCTTTTTAACAAAACGTTTTTTTATTAATATAAATTTTTACTTTTGAATGCTGTTTATAAACCAACTCATGATTCAACGTTTCCTCCTATTTCTTATTTTAAGTGTTATATGTAACCTGTCTATGGGGCAGAATTTAGAATATACACTATCCGACGATTCATTAGTAAATGTACATGCTAGTAATAAAAGGGCTTATTATGCAACCCGAACTAATATTGTACCCAAAATAGATGGGGTGCTAAATGATGAATGTTGGAAATTAATGGGGAAATGGGATGGTGGTTTTATTCAGCAACAGCCACACCAGGCAAAAGCTCCTTCGCAGGAAACAGAAATTAAAATTCTTTACGACGATAAATATCTTTATTTCGCCATAAAATGTTACGATAACGAGCCGGAAAAGATGAATCCTATTCTTGGGCGGCGCGATGATTATACAGTTGGTGATATTGCAGGAATTGCATTGGATTCGTACAACGACAAACAAACTGCATTTGAATTTAATCTTACTTCGGCTGGGCAAAAAGTAGATTTAATGCACATGGGCGAATATGGTTGGGATTTTAACTGGGATGCAGTCTGGGATGGCAAAACTTCGATTGGCGATTCAGCCTGGTATGCAGAAATGCGTGTGCCATTTACTCAGCTTCGTTTTTCAAATGAAAAAGAACATGTTTGGGGTATGCATATCTGGCGGTACATTTATCGGTTAAGCGAAGAGAGTCAATGGAAATTGATTCCAATAGATGCACCTGCAATGGTTTATATTTTTGGCGAATTGAGAGGAATTAAAGACATACCATATAAACGGAATTTTGAAGTGATGCCTTATGCAAAGGCAAAATATGTTACTGATTCTCAAACTGGAGAAAAATTTGGGGCGGGTTTAGATGGCAAAATTGGGATTACATCAGATTTTACGTTGGATTATACTATTAATCCAGATTTTGGTCAGGTTGAGGCAGATCCTTCGGAATTGAACTTAACATCATACGAAACATTTTATGATGAAAAGAGACCTTTTTTTTTAGAGGGGAAAAGTATTTTAGAGTACAATGCTGGATTAGATCAGTTATTTTATTCTCGAAGAATTGGTTCAGCGCCAAGTTATACTCCATATGTGGATGAAGGTGATGATATAAAAATACCAAATAGTACTACAATTATTAATGCTCTAAAATTAACCGGAAAAAGTAAGTCGGGATTATCATTGGGGGTGGTTAATAGTATGACAGCAAAAGAAAATGCGATTATTTCGTTTGGTAATTCCGAGGAACAAAAGGCTGTTGAACCTTTTACCAACTATTTTATGGGCAGGGTAAAACAAGATTTAAACAATGGAAATACTGTTTTAGGTGGAATATTAACATCGACGATCAGAAATATAAAGGATGAACATTTAGAGTTCTTATCTGATAATTCATTAATTGGAGGAGTCGACATTGAACATAATTGGTTAAATAGAAAGTATTTTGTTACGGGAAAAAGTTTTTTTTCAAAAATTGATGGAAGCAAAACGGCTATAAGCAGATTGCAGAGATCATCGAGGCACCTCTATCAAAGGGAAGATGCAGATCATTTGGATTTTAATACTGAACTAATGAGTCTCAAAGGTTGGGGAGGTGAAATTAATGGGGGTAAAAGAAGTGGAAAGTTTCAAATTGATGGAATGTTAGATTGGCGGTCTCCGGGAGTTGATTTTAACGATATGGGTTACATGAAACAAGCCGATTATATAAAACAACATTTTGGAGTATTATACCAGATAAACAAACCCAATGGTATTTTTCTAAACTACTATTTTAATATAGACCAACGCCATCATTGGAGTTTTGGTGGCGAGAATTTAAAAGATGAATTAGATGGACACTTAAAATTTCGTCTAAAAAATTACTGGAATTTTAATGTTGATTTGGACAGAACATATAATGAAATTGATACACGCCAGTTACGTGGTGGCCCTTCTTTAAGAATTGACGGGAATACCAGTGGCGAAATTTTTATGCAAACAAACAGTAGTAAAGATATTCACTTTTTTGGAGGGGCAGATTTAACTAGATACGATGATGGAATTACGATTGAAAATGACTATACATTTGGGTTTCAATGGATGGTTAGTAATCGGTTCTCAATCTCCTCACGATCCAATTTTGTAGCAGAAATTGACAATAGTCAATATGTTTTTCAGGAAACTATTAATGATAATAGAGAATACGTTGTAGGAAAGATAAATAGAAACACAATTTATACCACACTTCGGGCAGAATATTTTATTACACCCGAAATCTCGCTTCAGTATTATGGAAGTCCGTATGCATCGACCGGTAAATATCTGGATTATCGTAAAGTTGAAGATTCGAAAGCAAAAAATCTTGATGATAGATATTCATTCTTAAACGTTGTAGAAAATGAGCATGGTAAATTTCTGTACGACGATGAGAGCAATCTTTATCATGATTTTAATGACTGGGATCCGGATTTCAATTTTCAGGAGTTTAGTTCTAATTTTGTAGCACGTTGGGAATATAAAACCGGATCGACCATTTATTTTGTTTGGACAAATTACCGTTCGAATTACGAAGAAGGACACAATCCATCAATAGTTAGCAGTTTAACTGATATTTCAACAGTAAAAGCTCAAAATGCCTTTATGATTAAACTGAGTTATTGGTTTTCTTTGTAGAGAACGATTATCTTTGCCGCCTTGAAAATAGCGGATTATATACCATTTTATAAGCGAAATATACATTTAGCTTTTCCAATTGTGCTTTCACAAATTGGGCAGGTTACTGTACATTTGGTTGATAATATGATGGTTGGCCATGTTGGAACTCCAGAATTAGCTGCCGCTTCGTTTGCCAATAATGTTTTTATGATTGGCTTATATTTTGGAATGGGTATAACTTATGGATTGACACCTTTAATTGGAAATGCATTTAGTAAAGGTAAAATTCAGGAAGTTACTATTTTGCTGAAAAATGGAGTTTTTACTCATCTGGCCGCTGCCTTTGTTTTAACTGCGGTAATGTTTGGAATATATTTTATTCTCCCGTTACTAGGACAACCTATTGAAGTTTTAAATTTAGCTAAACCCTATTTCCTTCTACTTTGTTTATCCTACTTGCCATTTATGTTGTTTTTCTCGATGAAACAATTTTTCGAAGGAATTGGCAATACAAAGATGGCGATGCAAATAACTCTAATTGCAAATGCTATAAATGTTATTGTAAACTATATTTTCATTTTTGGTAAATTTGGATTCCCTGAAATGGGATTGAATGGTGCCGGAGTTGGAACATTGGTGTCGCGCCTATTTATGCCACTTTTATTTGTATTCTATATTGTAAAATCGCATAAAATCAAAAAATATTTTGTAGATGCTCGTAAACAAGTTTTTAATACAGAGAAGATTATAGCCATATTGAAAATTGGAATTCCAATAGGTTTTCAAATAATTGTAGAGCTTTTTGCATTTGGAATTGGAGCTATTATGATGGGGTGGTTGGGTGAAATCCCACTTGCTGCACATCAGGTTGCGATCGGTTTGGCATCGTTTACGTATATGATTTCGTTGGGTGTTTCACAGGCCAATACCATTCGGGTGAGTCATCAAATGGGGGTGAAAGATTACAAATCATTAAAAATGGCAGCTTTTGCTTCAACGCACCTGGTTTTACTTTTTATGCTTGCTATGGGTATTATTTTTATTCTGGCACGTAATTATCTACCCTTGCTGTTTACTCTAGATCCGGCAGTGGTTAGTATTGCTTCCAGCTTGTTAATTGTTGCAGCAATTTTTCAGGTATTCGATGGCTTGCAGGTAATAATGCTAAGTACCTTACGTGGTATGGCCGATGTAAAAGTTCCTATGTTTTTTGCATTCTTTGCCTATCTTTTGGTAGGTATTCCAACTAGTTATATTCTTACTTTTATTTTGGAAGTGGGGCCTCAGGGAATTTGGTTCGGATACTTGGTGGGACTGGGTTTAGCAGGGATTTTATTCTATTTTCGTTTCAAATATATTTTTAGAAAAAAGGCATAAAAATCGGGTTATCTGTTAGACGATAACCCGATTATTCATAGTTTAGTTTAGTTAGAACTGAAAACTTATTGGTCTAATAGAGAAAAGGTGTTTTCTAAAATAAGTTCTAATACGTTCTTTTTATTAAAGCGATGCTAATATAGTATAAAATGTATTTAAAAATTAACGATTTCTAAATATTTATTAAAAATTGTTAAATGTTGAAATAACCAAGCTTTTAAGTCTTTGATTGTTAGGTGATAGAAAGAATGTATATTTTGTGTAATATATTTCTCTTTTTTTCGAATTATTAATTCAAATAGTCACAAATGATTTTTGTATTGCGTTTTGTGATGAAAGTCATTATTTATTTGTGTATGAATACCTGATTGAACGGGATTGAGTATTATAAAATATGAACTATTTTTAGAAAACTTTATAGGAGATTTGAATTTAATGTTTTTAAGAAGGTAAAAAATTAAAATTATTTTATGAAACAAGTAGTACTTACAGGAATTAGGGAAATGGGAATTATTGAGGTGAACGTTCCTTCAATATTAAATTCGAATGAAGTTAAAATAAAGCTTACAAGCATTGGCGTTTGTGGTTCAGATATTCATTATTATTCTGAAGGAAAAATTGGAACTCAGGTAGTTCAATATCCATATCCTGTTGGTCATGAATGTTCAGGAGTTATTGAAGAAATTGGTGTGGATGTAACCAACGTGAAAGTTGGTGATTTAGTTGTTGTCGATCCTTCGGTTCATTGTGGTGAATGTGACCAATGTAAGGCGGGGAGACCACACACTTGCAGGAATAATAAATTTTTAGGATGTCCGGGACAATTGGATGGATGTTTGGCGGAGTACATTGTAATGCCAGATTTTACCTGTTTTCCTGTAACCGGTAAGTTAAATCCGATTCAGGCAGCATTAATAGAACCACTTACTATTGGTGTTTACACGGTTAAATTGGCTAAAATTGAAAACAAATTAACTTCAGTGGGAATATTTGGAGCCGGGCCAATCGGACTCAGCATTATGTTTAAATTACTTGCCGATGGCGTTGAGAATATTGGAATTATTGAGCCATTGGAATATCGACGTAAGAAAGCAAAAGAAATAGGAGCTAGTTATTCAATTAATCCTGATTGTGAAAATGTTGAGACTGTTATTCAACAAAAAGAGGAATATTTATTGGATGTGGTTTTTGAAGCCAGTGGAGAACAAAAAGCTGTTACAAATGCAGTAAAAATATTAAAACCGGGAGGTAAATTGGTGTTGGTTGGAATCCCGCCAGAAGCTCAATATCTGTTTAATATGGATTTAATGCGCCGCAAAGAATTAACAGTAATAAATGTTCGCAGACAAAACCATTGTGTAGAAGAGACAATTGATTTGGTAGTTTCAGGAAAAATTGACGTTGAAAAAATGGTAACTCATAACTTTACTTTGGAAGAAACTCCCGTTGCTTTCGATATTGTTGAAGGGTATAAAGATGGTGCAATTAAGGCGATGATTAATTTGTAAATTGGGTGTAGCGATTTCCAAATGGCTGTTCGAAATCGCGGTTCGGAGAAAGCCACATCCAAATTAGAATCCCAAAACATGAATACTCGGGATCGATGAGTCAATAGGTAGCGTATCAATGTTTACCGCATTTCGTAAAGCCAGTTCGAATCTAATTTGTGCCAGTGGTAATTGATGCTGTTTTGTATCTACCTGAATGCTAAACTGTGTGTGCGTTTTACCCGGATTTATTGTCGGTTCATCAGCGTACAAATTGTTCTCTTTTAGAAAGGTCTCAATTTCCGGAATAGAACCATTTGGAACATTAAATAAAATCATCACTTTATGTTCGGCATTTACACTTCCATATAAATTCAGCAAAAACATTTTAAGGAGTTTACTTTTTGTTCCGTGCTTTTTTAGTTTTGGATTGATGAAAATGGCTGTTTGCGAAACCATAATTTCATCTATTATTTTTAATCCGTAATTTCTGATTGCACTTCCTGATTGTGTGATTTCCACACCTAAATCGGCACCACCATTTTTTACTTTTGCCTCGGTTTTCCCCCAGGTTTCGTAAATAACAATGCCCTTTTTAATTTTTGCAGGGGTTTTATATTTTTGAACGCTAAAAGCTGAAAATTCATCAAACTTCCCAATTTCTTTCAACTTATTCTGAACCCAATCCAATGCCAAATAAGGCATTTCTGCAACTACTGTAATTACTTCATTGGTTTGGCAAAGTCTCTTAAATAAATCCGTTGAGTTGTCTTCAGCATCGTGTGCAGCAATTCCAACAATACGAACACCTCCACGATTTAACGAAAGTACTTCTTCAACTTCAATTTCGGTGTTGTATTCCAATTTCAACTCCAAAATCCGTTCTTTAATCCAGTCGCCACCGGCAATGGCAACATCCAGTTCATTAATTCCTAACTGCGAGCCAAATTCCTGAGGTCTGCCATCCCATCCAAAAAGAAAATTTAACGACTTAAATTCGGTTGGACCACCTGATTCGTAACCTTTGGTTTCAAATCCGGCATGGCTTAATAAATCAATTAAGTTCCCACCACGTTTTGCGTTAGCCAACGATCCTGCTGGCATTCCAATTACTAATTTTTCTTCTTGCATGATATTTATTATTAAATCCCAAAGCTCAAACTCTAAAAAAATAAATCAAGCACAAATTCCAGTTCTCTACTATTCAAACAAATAAGTTTTAAATAATTGGATTTTTGAATGTTGGTATTTAATTGAGATTCGAGCATTGAATTTTGGTGTTATTAAACGTTTTCTAATGTATTGTTGTCATTTATTTTCCTGTAATAACAAGAACTGTGCGGATTACCGTCTTCCTTTTTTGCATGGCACGCACCTTTCCCTTCAGGAGTAACCAAAAACAATAAGGAGTTCTGTTCGCAATTAATTCGGATATCTTCCATTCGAAGCATATCACCCGATGTTAATCCTTTTTTCCAGAGTTCATTCCGGCTGCGACTCCAATAGGTTGCATAACCACTTTTGCGTGTTTCTTCAAAAGCTTCTTTATTTACGAAAGACAGAATCAAAACTTCCTTTGTTGTAAAATCTTGTGTTACAACTGGTAATAGTTTTTCGTTGTCTTTGCCAAAATCAATTAATAATTCGTTGGTGTATTCTTTAGACATGTTTGTATTTTTTGAATGGGTGCTAAAATATAAATTTATTATTTCTGGCACGTGTATTCTTGTAATTAAGAACAATTTCTTAAAGTTTAGTTTCAAATTGAATATGGCAAAGAATACGGCATAACACGATGACAATCCTCCAATTTTTATTTGGGCAACAAATGTAGTGGTGACATTGCCTCACTTTTCGTTTTTTCGACCAACGTCATGTTGGCATTGCTCCAATTTTCTATCAGGCGATCAATGTAATGGTGACATTGCTGCAATTTTTGTTAGGGTGACTAATGTGGTGGTGACATTGATTCGCCTTTTGTTTGTGATTTACGGAATTTTGACGCGCCCGCTCAAGCTGACATTCTAATATACTCAAACCAGATAGCTTTTCGGTAAATTAGGCGTAGTTATTTTTATTCACAACAAAGTAAAAAACTGCATTGTAACAGGTTACTACAAAGTTTTTTAATGAAGGTGTAGATAAAAAGAACAAGCATAAAAACCGAAAAGCTATTTGGTTTGAGTATACATAAGAACCCACCTTCTACCATTTCACAAAACATACTCCCTCTTTTCGTAACTTTGAACCAATTAATTTCAAAATGCAGGAAGCACTTTTTTATATAAAACTTGAAAATAACAAAGTTCGTTGTGAACTTTGTCCGTGGAATTGTGAGTTAAACCCTGAGCAAATTGGCATTTGCAAGGTTCGAACCAACCAAAACGGGAAACTCACAACTTCGGTATACGATAAAGTTGCTACCCTTGGAGTCGACCCCATCGAAAAAAAACCTTTGTACCATTTTTATCCCGGAAAAAACACTTTATCTATTGGCGAAGTGGGATGCAACCTTCAATGCAGCTTTTGCCAAAACCACAGAATTTCGCAATGTTACGCCAACGAATTTGATGGTTTTCATGACATTACTTCTGAAAAAATTGTGAATGAAGCAGCAAAAACATGGAACAATATAGGCATTGCATACACTTACAACGAACCCTTAACGTTTTATGAATTTTTGTTGGATACCGCTAAATTGGCTAGAAAATCAGGGCTTAAAAATATAGTGGTTTCAAATGGGTATATAAACGAAAAACCGCTAAAAAAACTACTGCCTCATATCGATGCATTCAACGTAGATTTAAAAGCATTTTCAGAAAAATTTTACAGTGAACAGACAAAAGGAAAACTGGAACCGGTTTTACAGGCACTAAAAGTAATTGCCAGGAGTAATGTGCATCTCGAAATCACCAACCTGGTTATCCCCAATTTAAACGATGATGAAAATCAATTTACCGAGATGGTTAAATGGATTGCTTCGGAATTGGGAGACCAAATCCCCTTACATTTATCGCGTTACTTTCCACAACATAAAATGCAACAAACTCCTACCCCAATTAAAAAACTTGAGACTTTGTATGTTATTGCAAAACGACACCTTCAACATGTTTATTTAGGAAATGTTAGTGATGAAAAACGTTCGTCGACCTACTGTCCAAACTGCAATGCTTTGTTAATTGAAAGAAACCGTTACAAAATTAAAGTTGAAAACTTAAATGAGAAGGGGTATTGCAAAAAATGTAACACTAATTGTTATATTTCAATATAATAGCCTTGTAATTTGTTTAACTGGATTGATTGAAAACATTTTAACTACATTTACAAAATCAAAAAAAGGGACTGGAATATATGAAATTTAATGAACTCGGAATACACGACGACTTGCTGGATGCCATCGATTACATGGGGTTTGAAAACGCAACACCAATCCAAGAACAAGCTGTTCCAATAATTCTTGAGGGCAAAGACCTAATAGCCTGTGCACAAACTGGCACAGGTAAAACTGCCGCATTTTTATTACCAATACTCGACTTACTAATCGATTTACCCGGAGGCGAAACTACCACATTAATTATTGTTCCTACGCGCGAATTGGCTATACAAATCGACCAGCAAGTGCAAGGAATTGGTTATACCATGGGAATTCATTCTATTGCCATTTACGGAGGTGGCGATGCCGACGATTGGGGACGACAAAGACGTGCTTTAACACAAGGTGCCGACATTGTAATCGCTACTCCCGGAAAACTAATTTCGCACCTTAATCTTGGCTATGTAAAATTCGATACTATTAAATATTTAATTTTAGATGAAGCGGACAGAATGCTCGACATTGGGTTTTACGACGACATTGTTAAAATTATATCCTACTTACCTAAAGAGCGTCAAACATTAATGTTTAGCGCAACAATGGCTCCCAAAATTCGTACATTAGCATCTAAGATTTTAACGAATCCTGAAGAGATAAATATTGCCCGATCGAAACCTGCAGAGGGAGTTTTACAGGCTGCTTACCTTATTTACAATCAGCAAAAGAATAATCTGATTAGTCATTTAATTTCCGAGAACCCTGACTACAACAGTATTCTGATCTTTTGTTCCACAAAAAGGGCAGTTAATGAATTAGCGAGAACACTTAAAAGAAAAAAATTTGCCGCTGAAGCAATCTCTTCAGATTTAGAGCAGTCGGAACGAGAAGAGGTATTACTGGGTTTTCGGGCGAAACGAATACGCATTCTGGTAGCAACCGACGTAATGAGCCGCGGAATTGATGTAAAAGATATTAATCTGGTTGTTAACTACGATGTTCCGCAAGATGCTGAAGATTATGTGCACAGAGTGGGAAGAACAGCTCGCGCAGACACCACCGGAGTTGCACTTACTTTGGTGAATGAAGACGACATGTACAAGTTCCACCAAATTGAGGAACTTATTGAACGCGAAGTATTTAAAATTCCAATGCCCGATCATTTAGGGAAAGGCCCGGAGTGGCAAAAACCCAATCCGCGTAACAAACATAAAAAAGGTGCTTTCCATAAAGGAAAAAAAGGAGGTCAGCCTTCGAAACATTTCAAAGGCAGACATTAAAAAGATTTGAAACCTTTACTCTTCTTAAACGTTTTTATGGATAGGTAAAATAATTTAATTAATCCTAACTTTTACGCTATGAAATCTAAAGCTGTTTTACTTCTTGTATTATTAATCTCATTTGTTTATCTAACTAAGGCTCAAACAAGTCAAGATTCGTTAATTATTAAAATTGAGACTACTGACGGGAATGAATTCATTGGCAAAATTGTAGCACAAGATTCTTCAAAAATTGTATTAGAAACAAACAAACTAGGACAAATATCCATTCAGAAATCGGATATTAGAATTCAAGAAGAAATAGATGTTCAGCAAATAAAAAATGGCATCCTTTGGTTTGACAATCCACAATCCACACGATATTTTTGGTCGCCAAATGGTTATGGATTGAAAAAAGGAGAAGGTTACTATCAGAATATTTGGGTACTGTGGAATCAATTTGCATATGGAGTAACCGACAATTTTTCAATTGGTGGCGGAATTATCCCTCTTTTTTTATTTGGAGGAGGACCTACTCCGGTTTTTATAACACCAAAAATTTCGATACCTGTTGCTAACGGCAAAGTAAACTTAGGTGCAGGAGCACTAATGGGAACTGTGTTGGGCGAGTCGGAAACAGGATTTGGAATTGTTTATGGACTATCAACATTTGGCACCCCAAACAATAACGTAACTTTGGGGCTTGGCTATGGCTATGCTGGTGGCGAATGGTCTTCTACTCCATTAATAAATATTAACGCAATGTTTAGGATTACAAGCAGGGGCTATTTTATTACCGAAAATTACTACATAAATGCAGGAGGCGAAAGTGTTGGTATAATGATGCTTGGCGGACGTTGGATTATTAATAAAGCAGCCCTCGATTATGGCTTTGTGATTCCGGTTGGTGACATTGGAGCTTTTGTTGCAATTCCGTGGTTAGGATTTACCATTCCGTTTGGAAATAAAAACTAAACTGCATTTTACAGATATCTATCCATTTAAAATAATGCATTATTATTGATTTCTACTTCACTATTAAATTGTCTGATTTTTAAAAAAACGAATACATTCTTAATGATTCGCTTTCCTCTTTATCAACTCTGATATTTAAAACATAAAAATAGGAAATATTGTTTCTGGCGGCAAAGCTCGTTTTACCATCAACATTAAAAATTATTCTGAAATTGAAACCCTTTTTGAGGTTGGGTTTCCCGGAAAGAGATGGCTTGTTTTGGAAATAATCTGTTGAAAAAACAATAATTTCTGAGTTAATTCTTTCTTTCCTACCTTTGCACCTCAAATAATAAAAATGAGCCGAGTAGTAGTTGGACTTTCAGGAGGGGTAGATTCTAGTGTAGCAGCATACTTGTTAAAAGAACAAGGGCACGATTTAGTTGCACTTTTTATGGTGAACTGGCACGAACGTGTTGGTGCAATAACCAGTTCGTGTACCTGGGAGGAAGATGCCTTGATTGCTAAAATGGTGGCTAAAAAGTTGGACATCCCTTTTCATATTGTAGATTTAAGCAAAGACTACAAAAAGCGTGTGGTTGATTACATGTTTGCTGAATACCAGGCAGGCCGCACTCCAAACCCGGATGTACTCTGTAACCGCGAAATTAAGTTCGACTCTTTTCTTAAAGAGGCATTAAAATTTGATGCCGATTTTGTGGCTACCGGTCATTATTGCCGAAAAAGTGAAATTGATGTGAATGGAGAAACTATTCATCAGTTGCTTGCAGGGAAAGACCCCAACAAAGACCAAAGTTATTTTTTGTGTCAATTGAATCAAACCCAACTTTCTAAAGCAATGTTTCCAATTGGAGAATTGCTAAAACCTGAAGTTCGTGAGATTGCACGGGAACAAAACCTGCCTTCTGCTGAACGTAAAGACTCGCAAGGAATCTGTTTTGTAGGGAAAGTTGATTTACCAACCTTTTTGCAACAACAACTTCAACCTAAAGTTGGAAATATTATTGAAGTTCCGGCCAAATTTATGGAGAAGAAAAAGCAAATTGAAGTCACTGAGGAGAACTACCGCAAATTATGTTTCCCTTATCCGTATAAACCATGGGTGGGTGATGTAATT
Organism: Bacteroidota bacterium; assembly: GCA_013203755.1. Taxonomy (GTDB): domain Bacteria; phylum Bacteroidota; class Bacteroidia; order Bacteroidales; family Prolixibacteraceae; genus Draconibacterium. Next base: position 7,680 of record JABMPI010000405.1, on the reverse strand, counting down.
GGCGAACATCAAGGAGCTCATTTTTATACCATCGGACAACGAAAAGGACTAAATATTGGGGGACATAAAGAACCTCTTTTTGTAATTGCCACCGATGTTCAACGAAATATAATTTATGTGGGTGAAGGAAAAGAACATCCGGGATTATACCGCAGAGGACTGTTCATTGCAACCGACGATTTGCATTGGATTCGCCACGACTTGAAAATGAAACCCGGAGAAAGTAAAGAGTTTGATATTCGGATTAGATATCGTCAGCCGCTGGAAAAAGGCACCATTCATTTAAAAGAAGATGGAGCCTACTTTTTATTTAACGATGAACAGCGCGGAATTACTTCGGGGCAATTTGCCGCATGGTATCTTGAAGATGATTTAATTGGTTCGGGTGTAATTGCTTAAAGAAAATCGGAAGACTAAAGTCGGAAGAAAAAAACTTTTCGCTGCGTGCTTCCAACTTTCTTAAAAAACTTCGGACTTCGGACTTCGGACTTCGGACTTTATATTAAATTTGCACAAAAATATTCAATATGATAAAATCAATGACCGGCTTTGGGAAAGCAGAATTCGAAACGAACAACAAAAAATTCACCATTGAAATAAAATCGCTTAACAGCAAACAAATCGATATTAACACTCGAACTCCTGCATTGTACCGCGAGAAGGACATAATTATCAGAAAAGCACTTTCTGAAAAACTAATACGTGGGAAAGTCGATTTTAATATTTATGTTGAAAATTTGGGCGACGATTCAAACTCAAAAATTAACGAGCCAATTTTAAAAAGTTACTTCGAACATTTAAGTAAAATAAGTAAGGAACTTAATGTAGCAGTAGACCACACAACTCTACAAGCCTCAATGCGCTTGCCCGATGTGGTTAAAACCGAATACGAGACACTGGATAAAACCGAGTGGAATATAATTTACAATAACATTCAAAAAGCCCTTCTTGAAATCGACGAATTTAGGACACAAGAAGGTGCGGCACTTCTTACCGATATTTCGGGTAACGTCAATAGTATTCTAACACTTTTAGCAGAATTAGAACCTTTTGAAGAACAGCGAATTGAATCTGTGAGAACACGATTAATGGAAAATCTGGACAAAGTAAAACTTAATGGAACGATTGACCAGAACCGTTTTGAGCAAGAATTAATTTTCTATTTGGAGAAACTAGACATTAACGAAGAGAAGGTACGATTGACCAATCATTGTGAATATTTTTTAGAGACCATCGCTCTACCCATTCCAACCGGAAAAAAACTAGGATTTATCTCGCAGGAATTAGGTCGCGAAATAAATACAATTGGTTCAAAAGCCAACGAAATAAACATTCAACGTATTGTGGTTCAAATGAAAGACCATTTGGAACGAATTAAAGAACAGTTGTTGAACGTACTTTAATAATGAGTAAAAAGTAGAAAGAAAACTCAAAGCTCATGACTCAAAGCTCGAAGCTCGAAGCTCAAAAAAAAGGCAAACTCATTATATTTTCCGCACCATCGGGAGCAGGAAAAACTACAATAGTAAAACATTTGTTACAACAGAATTTCGATTTGGAATTTTCAATTTCGGCAACTAGTCGCGAGGCGCGCCACACCGAAATGCATACAAAAGATTATTATTTTATTTCTGAAAAAGAATTTCAACAAAAGGTTGAAAATGATGAATTTTTGGAATGGGAAGAAGTTTATAAAGGAACATGCTACGGAACGTTAAAGGCTGAAGTTGAACGAATTCGTGACTTTGGTAAAAATGTAATTTTTGATGTTGATGTGGTTGGCGGTTTAAATATTAAAAAGTATTACGGCAACGAAGCACTGGCAATTTTTGTACAACCACCGTCGGTTGAAGAACTGCGAAATCGCCTTACAAGTCGCTCTACCGAAACCGAAGAAAAAATACAAATGCGCATAGCAAAAGCTAAACACGAGTTAGGTTTTGACAAACATTTTGATGTGGTAATTACAAACGACGATTTACAGAAGGCTTTTTTGGAGGCAGAAAAAATAGTGAGCAGATTTCTCAGGAAATAATAAAATGCAATAACCAATATCCAATACTCAATGTAAAATATTCAAATAATAAAGAATGAGTTAACTTGAAAATTGGATATTGGATATTAGACATTCATCATTGGATATTTTTCTTTACTTTTAGTTCTTAAATGAGCGACTTAATTATAGACTTACTTGCCCCAAAAACCAACCTTAAACTAAAAATAGGTTTGTATTTTGGTTCTTACAATCCAATTCACATTGGCCATTTGGCTATTGCAAATTACATGGTTGAATATACCGATATCGACCAACTCTGGTTTGTGGTTTCGCCGCAAAATCCATTCAAAAAAAAGGGAAATTTACTCGACGATTATCAACGTTTGGAAATGGCACACCGCGCCGTTGAAGGGGATGACAGATTACGCGCTTCCAACATCGAATTTAGTTTACCCAAACCAAGTTACACCATAGACACGCTTGCCTATTTAAAAGACCAACATCCCAATTACAGCTTTGTAATTTTAATGGGCTCCGACAATTTAGAGAATTTTCATAAATGGAAAAACTACGAAACAATTGTTGAAAATTACGGAGCTATTGTCTATCCGCGTTCCGGGTTCGATAAATCTAAAATTAAATTTCACAAAAATATTTCCATTGCTGAAAATGCTCCCTTAATGGAAATTTCATCCTCGTTTATTCGAAATGCGATAAAAGAGGGGAAAGATGTTCGCCATTTTCTTCCACAGAAATCATGGGGATATTTAGAGGAAATGAATTTCTACAAGAAATAAATGCTTCAATGTACCATCGCAAAAAACCAATCCAACTTTTCTTTACCCTTTTGTTTATTGTGTTTTCATATTTTGCGGTTGCCCAAAAAAACCTTTCTACTTTTCAACTCAATTCACCAATAATTATTGATGGTATTTTTGAACATAAAACTTGGATAGGTGCCGACAGTGCCAGCAACTTTGTTCAAATGGAACCACAAACAGGCGAAGCTGCTTCGGAAAAAACAGTAGCTTATTTTGGTTGGCACGAAGATAAAATTTATGCTGTTTTTAACTGTTATCAATCGACACCCGTTGTAGCGAAAAACCAAAGCCGCGATGCACTCAGCAAAAACGACGATATTATTGCTTTGTTTCTGGATACATACAACGACAACCGCAGTGGATATGCTTTTTTTGTTAGTCCATTGGGAACTCAAATTGACATGAAAATTAATGACGACGGCAGGAACATGGATATAAATTGGGATACCGAGTGGAAATGTGATGCCAAAATTTTCGACTGGGGATGGTGTGTTGAGGTTGAAATTCCGTTTAAAAGTTTAAAATATAAAAAGGGGATTGAAAACTGGGGAATCAATTTTGGTCGAATAATTCGTTCAAATTCTGAAACTTCCAACTGGTCGGGTCCTCTAACCGACGATTTTCGAATTTCGCAAGGTGGTGTTGCATCGGGTATAGAAACTCCGGGTTCGAAAATGAAAGTTTCTATTTTCCCTTACCTCTCTGTTTTTAAAACGAGCAATAAAAATTGGAGTACCGATGGAGGTGGTGACATTCGCTGGCAAATAAGTCCAAACGTATCGTTTAACGGAACTATTAATCCCGATTTTGCAACAGTGGAAGCCGATCAACAACAGATAAATCTAACTCGCTACGAATTAAGGTATCCGGAGAAACGGCTCTTCTTTCAGGAAGGAAACGACATGTACAATACCCGTATAAAAACGTTTTACTCGCGCCGAATTCAGGACATCGATTTTGGAAGCCGGTTAAATGGGAAAATCGGCAAAACACAATTTAATGTTTTGAATGTAAAAGCACCTCAACTTTCGAATGAAGAACCTGCTACATTTTATACTGCTGCCCGTGCCAAATTCGATTTTTTGAAGTTTTCTACAATGGGTTTTACATTCGTTGATAAAAGCTGGGAAGATGGGTTTACGCGTTCTGTAAGTCTCGATTACATTCTGAATCTCGGGAAACTATGGAAACTCACGGGGCAATTTGTGAGTAGTACACCTGGTGATTTTTGGAGTCACAGTGCCTGGTTTATGCGCTTTGCAAGAGAAAATAATAAATACCACATCCATTTTCGCTATACCGAAATTGGTGAAAATTTTCAGGAGAATGTCAACCAAACCGGTTTTGTAACCGACGACGACCGTCGCGAAATGGACAATGATATTACCTATAAATGGTGGCTTCAAAGTAACACCTTCGAATACATCGATTTCCAAAGTTTTAATAATGTTTTCTGGAGTTTAGAAAAAGGAACTCTGCGAAGTTGGTACTTTACTGATGCGGTTAATTTCTATTTTAAAAACAGGTTTAATTTTGAGTACGCCTACAACAACGAGTATAAATTATACGAGAAAGATTTCTACAACCACAAACATACTTTTAGCCTGGGTTACAACACCGACGAATGGAGTCACGCTTTGTTAAGTTATACAACCGGCGATAATTTCGATCGCGATTTTAATTTGATTTCAGGTGGTGGACGAATAAAATTATTTCAAAACCTTTCGCTGAGTTATTCTGCAAATATTCTGAAATTTAATCCTGACATTGACAACAATTCGACCTTTATTAATGTGGTAACTGCTAACTACAATTTCACTAAAGATTTGTGGTTAAAATTGTTTGCACAAAACAGCACAAAAGATAATAACATTTATTTGTACGGATTAATGGGCTGGCGTTTTAAACCTCCTTCTGGCGCATTGTATCTTATCTATTCTCACAACCAATATGACGATGAAATTGGAATGCCTGATTCCGATAATTTCTTTGTAAAATTAACATTCCCCATTTCTATTTTTGATTAATACTATTGCGTCTTCGTCATATCGTCATCTACACAAATTGTGTAATCAGCTATTCCCGAGTTTTCTTCAGATAATTCAGAAACATCGTCTTGCGAAAGCGATGTGATTGTAACAATTTTTAATTTTGAATTTTGCTGTTTTAAGTGCCAATAAATACTTTCAAAATTGTCGGAATGATAAGATCCGTGATAATGCAAAAGCAACTTCCCTTTCGACCAGTTTTTCATTATAAAATGAGCCATGGTTGCATCTTTTATTGCCTGTGCTTTTGGAAAATTTTCGGTAACGTGGCTGCCCATTCCTTCCATTTCCATCATACTTTTATAACAATTTAATTCCGCATCGTAATTAATTGGCAAAGGCGGAATTAACAATTTTGCTTCGTCAGAAAGTTCTTCCAATCCTTCAAAACCTTTGGAATTAACTATCGATGCATACCTGCGTGGGACATTGGATGCAACAAAATTCAATTTATTTTCTCTGGCAAATTCTAGCAGTGGTTTGTAGTCGGTTTTGTAATTCGGCCACAATCGGGCTTCGGCTTCAAAATTTTTCTCAGAGATTAAACTATCTAAATATTCATTCAAAATCACCTGATTATCCGTCTCGAACATTTCAGCACCTAAAACCAATTTATCCTCTTCTAACTCAAACAGGTCTTTGGTTAATTCCAACTGCAACCAATGCGAAATGGGATTATAATGCAACTCGCCAAACAAAACAACATCTGCTTTCTGAACCTCTTTCAACATTTTAGAATACTTTACCGCTTTCCCTTCTTTGTTAAAAAGAGAATAAGCGGGTTTGTCCGATTTAAAAGCTGCAAAAACAAAAAATAACAGGACTAAAAGGAGTTGAAATTTCTTCATTATTAATAGTTTTTAAAACAAGAATACAACAAAAAAATGAATGTACAGTTCAATAGATATATTATCTTCATACCAATAAAATCTAAGCTTTTTATATTGAAAAAGAATTGTTTGATATTATTTTTAATTCTGAATTCGATAGTTGTTTGGTCGCAATATCGCACTGAAACAAAACACCTCAATTTCGAAGGCTACGAAAGGTCGTACGAAGTTTATCTTCCAAAAAATTATTCAGAAAAAACTAACTACCCGGTAGTATTTATATTACACGGTGGCGGAGGAACGGCAAAGGGATTGATTCGTACAACCAGTGCACGATTTAACAAACTGGCCAACCGCGACAATTTTATTGCGGTGTACCCCAGTGGGATTGGAAAAAGCTGGAACGACGGTGCTCGCGATACAATTGGTGTAGCAAGAAAACTAAAAATTAATGATGTCGGTTTTATTGAAACAGTAATCCAACAGTTAAAATCCAACCTTTCAATAGACATTAATAACATTTTTGTTTGTGGCATTTCCAATGGTGGTTTTATGGCTCAAAGATTGGCATTTGAACTTTCAGACAAAATAAAGGGAATTGGAGTTGTTGCTGCAAACTTGAGTGAAATTCAATCGAAGAAGAGCTTTCCCAAAAACCCAGTTTCTGCAATTTTTATAAATGGTACAAAAGACCCACTTGTACCATTTAATGGTGGCCACGTTACAATTTTCAAACAAAAAAGAGGAGCAATTTTAAGTGTTTACGAAAGTATTGAAATATGGAAAGAGATTAATGATTGTTCTGAAAAAATAAGCGAAATGCCTTTCCCCAACACAAACTCAAAAGACAATTGCACTGCAATTAAAACAGTTTGGCAAAACCCTGAAAAAACGAACATTCAAGTTGTTGCCATAAAAGTTGAGAACGGTGGTCATACCTGGCCGGGAACCAAACAAAACTTACCAAAATGGTTAGTTGGAAATACAAATCAAGATATTAACGGCTGCGACGAAATTTGGAGCTTTTTTAAATCGCTGAAATAAAAAATATGTGTGAATCAGGAAAATTCTATGGTACTTTAATCGATCCCATTTTAAAACCAATGCGTAAACGGGTTGCAAGAGAAATTAAACGGAATCAAAAAATTATTGACGTTGCGTGTGGAACGGGAACACAAGCTTTTGAGCTTTCAAAAATTGCAACACAAGTTACTGGCATCGACCTCTCTGAATCGATGATTTCTTATGCTAAAAAAGACTGCAAAAAAAGAGATATTTCCAATATTGAATTTATTATTTGCAATGCTACTAACCTTTCGATGTTTAAAGAGAATGATTTTGATGTTGCATGCATGTCGCTGGCATTACACCAATTTGCACCCAAATTACATTCACCAATATTAAACGAAATGAAAAGAGTTGCCCGCAAAATAATAATTGTCGACTACGCTGTTCCACTTCCTAAAAACTATGTAGGAATTGGAAGTAAAGTTGCTGAGTTTTTTGCTGGAAAAGAGCACAATGAAAACTTTAAAAGGTATTACAAACTAGGCGGATTGAATGAGATATTAACCCAAAATCGCCTGCATATTGAAAAGTCGGTTCTGTTTGGAAAACGTGCCTTTCAACTGGTAGTTTGTTCTTCGGAAAAAGAGTAAATAATGAAATGCCAGAATGCCTAATTGCAGAAATATTCAAATTTTTATAACCTAATTTTTCCCATCTCCTTAAACCCCAGGTTCCACTCTTGCAATGTAAACTGGTCACTCATGGCCACCAACTCTGTTGGGTGAAAAGCATTTTCCTTTTCAATAATTTCAATGGAATTGAATGTGCATTGTACTGCCGCAGTTTTGCCTTCTTTTAAATTCACAAAACCCTTTATTCGGTAGGCTTTTGGAGCCCATTCATTTAAAAATAACTCCAACGAAGAGCGCGATAATTTACGTCCGGTTTTTATTACCATTGAATTTACCACAGGGCGT
>JABMPI010000404.1 GCA_013203755.1 Bacteroidota bacterium | reverse complement strand
TTTTTGCATTATTCATAGAGCCAATCAGGAGCATCCTTAATTCGCTTTTGTTTCATCTTAAAATCTTTGCAAATTTCAGATAATTCAGCCTATACCAAATTGGGAAAAACAATCACTACTGTAGAGAAAAAAACTGTCCATCCAAAAATTGAAATCATCATATAAGCAAACACATTCTTCTTTTTCGAATAATATTTATTTAACAAGAATGCTCCAAGTGGAATACTTAGAAAAATAGGAGCTGTAATAATTATCCCCCAAAGACCATATTTCGCTTTGAGATTAACAAGCATCTTGTTTTTACGGGTAAATTTATTTTTCTGCGAAGCCTTTTCCGGTGTTTTGCAAAACGTCTTATGTCTTATTTTTACGAATCCGGGAACCAGATTACAAACACATATTTTGTGATTCTGCAATTTGCGAATCAAAACTCCACTTAAGTAATAGAAAAAGAAAAAGCCGGCAATACCGCCAATCAACACGGCAATAATTGCTTCTTCGTACTCAAGTCCAATTAGTAAAGCATAAGGAAAGGAAAAAACGTATTTTACTGACGCCAGTATAAAAACATTAAAAAACTTCAAAATCGCTACAAAACTCATCCCAACAAACATTTTATGTTTTTTACAACTGTGAAGCTGTATAAATAACTTGTAAAATGCTGACTGCGAGGGGCGGTTTAAGGAATATTAACTATTTTGCATACATTCAAATAACATTGCAATGCACGTCTGGATATGCAGCGCAACTGCGAATGGAAATGATTAATTCTAAGATGATGCCCGAAAGCCAGGAGCCAGTTAGTTCAAATAAGTACATAGTTGAACCTTTTCGCCTTATTCATAAAGCCAATAAGGTGCATTTTAAATTAGCTTTTGTTTCATCTTAAAATCTATACAAATTTTAGATAGTTCAGCCTTTATTCCCTTCCTTAAATTTGGTTGAAATCTTACGTTGTGCAGCCGTACATAAGCCAACATTTCTTTCGTTTCGCTATCTATTCTAATATTCAGCATAATAATATTCATCAGAAAGTTTACAAAAAAACCATGACAATGTACATTTTGAAAAGAAGCATAGTAGCATAAAAAAGCTATATCATCAAGCTCGATGTGTAAAATATTTAGACACTATTTGTCAATTATTTTTACCAATCCACAAACTTCATTTTATTAGAATGCACAATATCAATAGGTTGAGTTTGTGGCATTATTCTGGCACAGGAATAGCAACATAAAAAGCTAATGCGACAAAAACTTAAACAATTAGTCTCAATTACATTATAAAGCATTTCAGTGGAAAATATATTGTAACCTGACAATGTTAGAGAGCGTCCAATGGAAACCAGTTGAGACTTTGTGGTATGAATAAGAATTCAGTAGAGAAAGCAACAACTGTAAAAGACATTATAACCAGTCACAAGAAAACAAGTCAATTTATCTAAAATACAAATTAAGGAAAAAAACAAACCATGATAAAAAAGAATTTTATAATCGCCCTTCGAAGTTTGATGAACCATAAAAAATATGCACTCATAAATATTTTTGGACTCGCTATCGGATTGGCCTGTTTTATCCTAATAACTATTTGGGTTCAGGATGAATTATCGTATGATAATTTCCATGAAGATGTTGATAATGTTCACATTGTATTCCGAAAAGTAAATGATAAACGTATTGCTACATCTTCAAAATTATTAGCTCCAACCATTAAAGAAGAGCTACCTGAAGTTTTAGAAGCCACCTGTTTTATGGAGTTTCCTGAGGTCTTCGATTCACATATTCAATATGAGGAGAAAAGTTTTGTTGAAAAAATTGCATTGGCAGACAAACACTTTTTTAGTGTATTTACTTTTCCTCTTTTAATAGGAGAACCTTCGACTGTATTTGCCGAGCCTAATTCGGTATTGATTACAGAACGATTAAGTAAAAAATATTTTGGTGAGGAGGAAGCGATGGGAAAGTCAATTTCTATAAGCATACTTGGACAGAAAAAATTAATTAAAGTAAGCGGTGTATTAGAGAATATCCCACATAATTCCCACATACAGTCAGAACTTATTCTTCCAATTGAATTTATGAATCTTTTGGGATTGAATTGGGAAGGATGGAACAACAGGGCACCACGCACTTATATTCGAGCTCTAAAAAATACCTCCATCGCTCAACTTGAGGAAAAAATACTGGCTTGTAAGCATGGACATTTTCCCGAAGAAAATATTAGCTATTCCGTACTTCCTATTACCAAAATTCACTTAAATACAAGTAATATTCAATATTTCACCTCAACAGGAGACATCAAGTATGTTTACATATTTAGTGCTATTGCAGCAATTATTCTGCTCATTGCCTGTATGAATTACATGAACTTATCCAATGCACTTTCATTAAAACGTTCGAAAGAAATAGGTATTAAAAAAACACTGGGTAGTAGAAGAGGACAAGTTATTCAGCAATATTTTGGAGAAACGTTTATGTTGGTATTTATCGCCTTATTTTTCTCAATTCTTTTGGTTCAAATTTGTTTGCCAGTTCTCAATTATTTATCCGCAAAAACACTCACTGTCCCATATACCAGCCCGCAGTTTATTTTCACTCTTCTGGGAATTGTTTTAGCAACAAGTTTAATTTCAGGCATTTACCCGGCATTATTTGTGTCGGGGTTTCAACCAATTCAGGTCTTAAAAGGAAAATTTGTGTCCTCTCCCCAGAGTACAAACATTCGAAAAGGACTGGTTGTATTCCAGTTTGTACTCTCCATACTCATTATTATAGGCACAATTACCATTTCTAATCAGCTTAAATTTATTCAAAGCACCAATTTGGGATACGACAAAGAACACATTGTATGTGCGCAAATAAAGGGAGATATCAGCAATAAATATGAAGCTTTTAAAAATGAAATTCTACAAAGTGGAGATGTATTAAATGTTTCACGGTCGAGCAACATGGAGGAAAATGGATTAAGCTCAACAGAAGGTGTTAACTGGCCAGGCAAACAAGAAATATTTAAAACGTGGGTGTTATATGTTGATAATGAATTTGCCAAGACCTACGGAATTAAAATGAATGATGGTAGGTTTTATTCCCGCGAATTTGCATCAGACATCACCAATGGATTTGTAATAAATCAAACCGCTGCCAACGAAATGGGATTTGAAAATCCAATAGGCCAGGAGTTAACAGTGTATGGTCGAAAAGGAACTATTATTGGTGTAACTAATGATTTTCATTTTAGTTCGCTTCATAACAAAATTGAACCACTCATATTTTTTGTTCCAAAACCAAAGAAAGTAACTAGAAATTGCCCGGCTTTATCCATGAGAATACAACCAAATTCAATGCATCAAAGTCTGGAATATATTGAAAAAACATGGAAGTCTTATTTCCCTAATGAAAACTTTAATTACTATTTTATAGACGATAAGCTGAAAGCCAATTACCTGGCAGAATCCAGAATGGGAACACTATTAAAATATTTTTCGTTCCTGGTTATTTTTATTGCTTGTCTTGGATTGTATGGACTCACGGCCTTTACCATTGAACAAAAGAGTAAAGAAATTGGCCTTTATAAAGTTATGGGAGCTACCATTTCTGACGTGATGTTGCTTTTCTCGAAAGGCTATATATTTTGGATTATTACAGCCACTATAATTGCTACTCCAATTGCCTGGTTCGCCATGAATAAATGGCTCGAAAACTTTGCCTACAAAACCACATTAAGCTGGTGGATTTTTGCATTGGCAGGAGTGCTGGCTTTGGGAATTGCTTTGTTAACGGTTAGCTGGCAGAGTTGGAGAGCAGCTACCAGAAATCCGGTTGAGGCTTTGAGGTATGAATAATTAGTTAATCGAGTTTTACTGTTTGTCTAAACCCAATCAAAAAAACAACCAGCGGAATCTGCCACCACTCATACAATTTATCATTATGCTTTTTAGTTCAACAAGTTTAAAACGTGAACCTATACTCTTCTGGTTCATTATCGGAAGTTTCATTATTAATCAATCCAATTTCATTTATTCTTAAACGAAGTTCAGATTGTAGTTAATTCAATACTTATTATTTATTAGAAGGAAAGTTTGAAACCAACTATTTTATTAGCAATTCACACCACACAATCGGTTCCATACGCCTCTTTATTAATACATCTTGGCAGAATCTTGGCAGAAAAAAAGAGTCACAAGAAATAAATCCTGTAACACATTGAAAATCTGGCAGAGAATATCGGAATTTATACCTGACTATTATAATGACTAATATGATTCCGTCACCAAAATTTGGGATTAAAAATCACATGAAAAATGTCGGGTTGGGC
>JABMPI010000403.1 GCA_013203755.1 Bacteroidota bacterium | reverse complement strand
CTTCTCTGGCTAATACTACTTTCTCTGCTACTGCAACCGGTGCAAGTGGGCGTTGGGAAATTGAAATGTACCGTAGAGAAGCTATCCGGATTTCAATGGAAGCCGCTACTATCGGTTTAAATACTAAACGTGGCCAAGGTAACGTTTTGATTGTTTCACCGAAAGTCGGAACAATGCTTGAACAAGTTGGTACATTCACTGTTGCTACTCAAGCCTCTGGTGTTAAAGCTCCGACCTCAGGTGGTGTTGCTGGAACATTCGACGGAAGATTCAAAGTAATCGTTGACCAATACGCAACTTCTGATTACTGTACCGTTCTTTATAAAGGTGCTGATCGTAGAGATGCTATGGGATTCTTCGCTCCATACGTACCGATGAGTTTCACTAAAGTTACAAATGTGGATACTGGGCAACCGGCAGTAATTGCAAAAACACGGTATGCGTTGGCTGCAATTCCTGGGTTTTCAACGGCTGCTTCAACTGACCGTGCTTCACAATATGCTCGGACATTTGGTGTAACATTTACCGGAACTATCTTTGCATAATCTCTGATTAGAAACCTTTTCTAATCTATTCTTTGAACCTCGGTCTCTAAGGCCGGGGTTTCTTTCCTCTGCGTCCCGCGGTATTCCTGCATTTGCTGAGTTTTAACCAAAATTTTGATATAATAAATATTCAAGTAAACCTTTGTCTACAAGAATATGAACAGGCGATTATTAGAATTTGAATTAGCATCCTTTGATTATTCAAAAATCAATAATATTGCTTATGTAAAAAGAAACAGAAATGCGCTTTTATTGTGGTATTATTATAATAAAACATCCGATATCATTTCTACTGTTTTATTTGCTAAAAAATTATCCCCTCTGAAATGGTTCAGATTACTTACAAAATTACGGTTCTTTGATATAATAGAAGAGAAGTATAATTTGCCGGAAATTACGCCTCAAGTGTTATCTATTTTAATATCAAAAAATAAATGTAAAGAATGTTCTGCTTTAATAACAGAAAAGAACCAATTCTGTAGTGTTATGTGCAGTAATGTTTATAAAAGTAAAGATCCACTATATATAACATCATTAAGTACTTCTATTATTAAATATCATAATAATCTAACACCAGAAGAGAAAACAAACCGAAATACCAAAATAAAACTCTCTGTCCGGAAATTCAACTCTGAATTGTCAAAACCTGACCGGACTGCAAAATACACAAACAACAATATTAGATACACGAGTTTTGACGCTTTAACAGAAAGGTTTCCAGATGTAGAATTCTTGTTTAGTTCAGAGTTCTATTATAACAATAAGTACTTACCAGTTAAGTGCAAAAAATGTTCTTTTAGTTGGGAAATAACCAAAACAACAACTTTATCAAGAACTCTCTGTACTAAATGTCATCCATATAAAAAACACAAAACTCAAACAAAAATATTTGATTATATCAATGCTCTCGTTCCAGCTAAAGAAAATGACAAATCAGTTATTTCTAACGAACTTGATATTTACATTCCTCAGAAGAAAATTGCCTTTGAATACAACGGATTATTGCCGCACTCGTTTGGTGATTCAAAAGTTTTTTACTATAATAACCACGTCATTGATAAACAGTACCACTTAAGGAAAACTGAAGAATGTCTAAAGGAAAATGTTCAATTATATCATATATTTGAGGACGAATTCATTGATATTATTAAACAAAAAATTTGGTATTCGGTGATTAATACAGCGTTGGGGCTTAATGAAAGGATTTTTGCCAGAAGGTGTAAAGTAAAAGAAATTACAACCACAACCGCTGAAGAATTTTGCACAGCAAATCATTTACAGGGTTATTGCCCTTGTGGGGTAAAGTTAGGATTATTTTTCGGTGAACAACTCGTCCAAGTTATGACTTTTAGAACGCACAAAAAATACCAAAACGAAATTGCCCGGTTTTGTTCTTTACAGGGCTTTAGTATTCCCGGAGGAGCAGGAAAATTGCTCAAATATTTTGAAAGACAATACGCACCTAAGGCGTTGATTTCATTTGCTAATCGGAGATGGAGTCAAGGTAATGTTTACGAAAAATTGGGATTTACCTTTTTGAGAAATACACCTCCAAATTATTTTTATTTCAGAGAAAATGAAAACATTCTTTATAAAAGAGAGCACTTTCAAAAACATAAACTCCCGGGTCTTTTGGAAAATTTTTTTCCGGAATTAACAGAAATCCAGAATATGTTGAATAATAAATACCGAATTATATTTGATTGTGGAAATAAACTTTATCTGAAAACATATTAACCAAAATTTTGATATAATAAAATTTTAAAACAATATTTGCTCGGAGAAGTTTATGCGCTGGGTGAAAAAGCCAGCTTTTAAAAATAACAGGAAATAAATGAAAACTTACTTAGACGCACTTGAATTTATCCTAAAAAACGGAACTTTGAAACATAACCGAACTGGGATTGATACAATATCATATTTTGTTTATAATATGCGATTTGATCTCTCGAAAGGCTTTCCTGCCGTAACAACAAAAAAGTTACCGTGGAAAGCGGTAGTTGGAGAATTGTTGTGGTTCTTGGAAGGATCTACAGATGAAAGACGCCTAGCAGAGATTACATTTGAACAAGACCGCAGAAACCTGAAAGGGAAACAAACTATTTGGACTGCTAATGCTGATAAACAAGGGAAAGATCTTGGGTATATTAACACTGATTTCTGTAAAGAACTTGGTCCGGTTTATGGGAGTCAATGGCGGAAATTTGGAAAAACTTCGAGTGCTTCTACTACTGGAATCGACCAAATTACCACAATCATAGATCAACTAAAAAACGACCAAGAATCCCGGAGAATAATTCTTTCTGCGTGGAATCCTGGGCAAATAGAAGAAATGGCTCTTCCACCTTGTCACATTATGGCAATCTTTAATATAACTAATAACAAACTTTCTTGTCATATGACTCAGCGTTCAGCTGATATGTTCTTGGGAGTGCCGTTTAATATCGCCAGTTATGCACTTTTGACGAGTATATTAGCCCAAATCTGTGGTCTGGAGGTTGGAGAATTTGTTATTTCTTTGACCGATGCTCATATTTACGTTAATCACATCGAACAAGTCAAAGAACAAATATCCAGAACACCGGGCAAATCCCCTACTCTGGAAATGCCTGGATTCTATTCTCTGTGGGAATTGCTTTTAACTAAACCCTCGGAATACAATTTGTTGAATTACAGCCCACAAGAGGTAATTAAAGCCCCGATGGCTGTTTAGTTGTTTTTGATGATACTTTAAAGTTAAATACAGCAGATTTTTGTTGACAGAACAGAAAAATTGTGTAATTAAATTATACCGCAAAACAAAAACCCCAAAAGTACAGAACCTTTAATTGGTATTACTGCTGTATTGTCCATGCTATCGGATTCTGTGGTTTCTGCAAATCTCCGGTACTGTTCAAAATATTAAATTAGTGTAATAATTTCAATAACTTAGAGCAATTTATTTTTGATGAAAGCTTCAGCGCCAAAGAAAGCACTAACGATAACCGCAACTGATCCAAAATATGTTGCAGCCATACCTCCTAAAATGGTTGCAGCAGAACCCATGCCGAAAAATGTTGAAAGAATAATACAAACCGGGTACAGCAACATACCCCAAAGCGCAAACCAAGCCATCTTCTT
>JABMPI010000402.1 GCA_013203755.1 Bacteroidota bacterium | reverse complement strand
TTCAAGGGTTGTAGCCCGCTTCAACTTTCTTGTAACTTTACAGGTATAAATTATTCAGACTGTTTTTGTATTTTTAAACAAATATTGAAATGTCAGGCAGTTAACTTTAGTTTTTAGACAGACTGCCGTTGTGCGTCATTTTAAAATAAACGCTAATAAATCAATGACATTTAGAAAGATTCACAAGAAGTTGGAGAGAATGGCATCAAAGAAAGGAATAACAGGTTTGTTCTTACTTTCTCATACTGTTTTATTGTTAATGATGTTATTTACTTTTCCTCGGATTAATGCCAAATTTGGCACTCAAGCGTTTGATTTGAAAACTTTCGGTTATTCTCAATCAGAAGCTACAATGATGCTTCGAAATTTAGATCAATCAACAATCGATTTATATCTATTACCACAACTATTTCTTCTTGACATACTATATCCCATTTTACTTGCACTCTTTTTAAGTACATTAATAATTCGGTTATCTAATTTAATAAAGATCAATGAGAATCATGTCTTTTCAAATTTATTCATGCTGCCGTTCATTGCTATGTTCATTGACTATTTTGAGAATATAATGATTACGTTGATGATAACAAATCCAACAAATGTAGTCAGGAGTGATAAAAACAGCAAGCATCTTTACACAGATGAAAGGAGCGTTCACCACTTTGAGTTGGCTGGTTATTTTAATCCTCTTGTTCGCTTGGCTGATTAACAAATGGAAAAATAAAAGACATACTGCCAGCAATGTATAAAAACAGAAGAAAAAGTAAAAACCTCAAATCCCATGTATATTCATAAAGTCATTGACAAGCCATATTGTTTTATAATTAACAGATATATAATACAATTCTATACTAAAGAAAAACACATTAGAAACACTCCATACACTTTCTTTGGTATCACAGATGTTTTATCAAAAATGGAGAATCTAATCAACCTTCATGAATCAAAATTTCTAATTGGAATGTTTGATTTACAAGTTTGGCAAATGATAAAAGCTAAATTTATTAAATATCATTATCATAAAAGAAATAAAACCTTGAGATATATGTACAAAGAGATGATTAAAAAGGAATTTGGCAAATATCCAAGCGAGGCACGAATACAAAAGTTTTTAAATATACTGACCAATAACAATGATAAGTTAGGAGTTAAATATACAAATGAAAAAATTGTTGAAGCAATGAAACAAGTTTAACGGAATAAAGCACGTACCGCCAATAACTAGGGCTTTATGCGGTCGGAACGACCCAGTATTGAGCCCTCTGCTGGTGCGCACTTTTATCGCCTTCTTTTACAGTTAATTTTATAGATTCAAAATCAAACGATGCGATTGTTCTGGATCAGAGGGAATGTTTACTTTAATTATTGAGCATTGGATAGTTCCATTTTATCCTGTATAAATAATTTTACCTATTTTTGAAAAATCAACATTATAGATTTTATGTTTATGAAACGAGGATGTTCTAGCAAAACACAAAATAGCATGTTTAAATTGCGCATGCGAGTTCCATGGGTAGAGAAGTACTATTTTATGATTAGGATATACTTGATTGGAATACCATTTATTAACTTAGATTTAAACGAATGAAAAACCTATTATTCTTACCTGTTATAATTTCAATTTTTTGTATTTGTGCTGAAAAACAAAAAAATTGGAATCAGTATTTAGGCCCCGATCGTAATGCTACTATTAGTGAAGCAGGGATAACAAGAATCTGGCCTGCCGATGGCCCCGCAAAACTGTGGGAAACGGCAGTGGGCTCCGGCTTCGGAGGTGCCAGTACCTACGGCGACGAGGTTTTTCTTTTGGATAGAGAAGTAGGGGAGGCCGATATTTTACGTTGTCTCGATTTAGCCACCGGACAAGAAAAGTGGAGATTTACATACGAGTCAAAAGGCGAAATACAATATCCCGGATCGAGAGGGGTGCCAACCGTAGACGAAAATTATGTTTGGACTGTTGGACCACGTGGACATATTCATTGTGTTGACAAAAAGACTCACCAGTCGGTTTGGTCGCATAATTTGCTGACAAAATATGGAGGAGAGCTTCAAATGTGGGGATTCTCATTGTCGCCTATAGTTTACAACAATTTGGTAATTGTTGCCCCACAAGGCGAAACTGCAGGTGTGGTAGCTTTTAATAAATTAACAGGCGAAGTAGTTTGGGAGAGCCGACGACTAACCGGTTACCGTTTTCATGTTTCACCAACTTTAGGAAATTATGGTGGCGTTGATCAGATTATTATGGTTAGTTCGTGTGTAAAGGGCGACAGTTTAAGTACCGATGAAGTAGTTTCGTTTGAGGTAAATACCGGAAAAGAACTATGGAAATACGAAGGGCTAAATTCTTTTGCCAGTATTTCTCCGGCAACAATTGTCGATGATAAAAGATTACTGCTAACCGAATGTGCATACAACGATAAATACGACCCGGTTACGGTTTTGCTGGAAATTACAAAAGAGGGCGAATTATTCAACATTAAAGAGTTATTTTTTAATACCGAAGCAGGGAGTAAAATGCACCCCCCTGTTATTTTTGAAAATCATATCTATTTAAATAGTACCGGAAATCCATTGCAAATGACTTGTATTACCATGGATGGCAAAGTTGCCTGGGAGAAAAAATCGGCCCCTGGTTTTGAGTTGGGAGGATTAATTATGATCGATGGATTAATTATTAACCAGAATGGAAAAAATGGTGATATTCATCTGATTGAACCTTCGCCCGATGGATATAAAGAAGTTGGGAAAGCTTCATTTTTCGATTCTAAAAAATCACAGGCATGGTCACCGTTGGCATTTGCCGATGGCAAACTTTTGGTTAGAGATATGGAGAAACTGGTTTGTGTGGATTTGGTGAATTTGTAGTTAGTAGAAAGTCGTAAGTAGTTAGTCGTAAGTAATTAGTTTGAGTATAATTCTATTTTGTGTCAGCAAGAAAAGTACCTAGTTTTAAGTCTTTGATAAGAAAACGTCAAAGACAAGGCTTTCAAAGTTTTTGAACCCAAGGAGTTTACTTCTTGTAAATGACTGTTTCAAAAACAAGAGTAACGCAGTATTTGGCGTTTTCTTGCAAAGACTATTTAGATTTTCGAATCCTGCTAAGGGTTTCGGGCGAAATACCCAAAAAGGAAGCGATGTAATAAAGAGGTACAGATTTAAGCAATTCGGGATATTCCAAAAGAAAATTTTCGTAGCGTTCCTGGGCAGATTGGCTTTGAAGTGCAATCAATCGTTTCTCCATAATTATGTAGTACTGCTCAGTAATTACACGACCTACTTGTTGCCATTTCCAATTTTCGTCGTACAAATTCAAGAGGTTTTTTCGGTCGATAACAATTAACTCAGAAGTTTCAAGAGCCTGGATATTTTCCAGTGCAGGTTTCATTTGAAGAAAACTCGCTAATGCTGTGGCAAGTGTACCTGGCGGCTGAAAATATGTGGTGGTTTCTTTTCCTTTTATCGTATAAAAAGAGTGAAATAAACCACTGCCTACAAATCCAATTCTATCCGATATTCTGCCCGCTTTACTAAAATATTCATTTTTCTGAAAGGTTTCAATTTTAAAAAAAGGGGAGGCAGTTTCTAAATCCTCTTCGGAAAATGGTGCTAACGATTTAAATAGATTTTTTAAAGCTTCATTCATACAGAAACAAGGACTTGGTTGCTGCAAAGATAGATAGATTATGTTATTAGGCAATAAATGAAGAAATGGGGAGGGAAGATCTCATTTTGCGCCATGCTTTCGCTTGGTTATTTATTAATAATACAAGAAAGGGCTTTAGTCGTTAACCAGATAATAAAATAGCAGGCGGTTTTAAATATTCGGCGGGTGACTCGAAGTTGCTCGCTGAATAACAAAGCTCACGGCTTGTAGCTTGCAGCTACACCTAAGCTATCAAACTCTGAATCGTCATCATAAAATCGTTGAGATTATTTGCATACTCAGGTGAGCCTTCTATCGTAACATATTTTTTGTCAACAGCTTCAACAAAGGGCGCATCTTTTAGAAGTACTTTTAATGCCCCGTCAACGCTACTAAATTTCATGTGTACAAAAGGTCGCTTGCGTTTATACATTCCTCTGCCGGCTTTGCTTTTTCCTGCTTTTACACGAAAGTAAACTGCAATGTCGGTATCGTTAACAGACAATTGGTAAATACGGTCGGGTTGTCTGCTGGTCCATTCCAGCATTTCTTTATGCCCACTTTTATTCAATTTACTTAATGCGGTGCTAACCATGTACAATGCCAGTTTCACTTTCAAATACCTTTTATGATCCTCTTTAGGACGAACATTGGGCATCATTAGTTTTAGCATTAATAGGGTTGAAATAAAGCTGGTTAACAATTTAAAATTGGTAAAACCTTTAATGGAGGGCAGTGCAATTCCACCTTTTAAAAAGGTGTTCATTTTAGCTACCGTTCCAAAAGTGAAAATTACATCACCTACTTCAACAGGTTCAGGTTCAACTACCAAATCGCTATCTTTAAAAATAAGGTTGGCACCAACAAATCCGTCTTCGTGTTTTGCCCTAAAAACTACATTGGCATCAACCCCTTTAAATTTTTCAGCGGTTTTCGGATCGTCTTTCAACAAAACCTTTAATACCGGAAAAACAGCTTTTATATTGAGTTCAGCAACTAATAAATCTTTATTTTCTATCATAGCTATTTCGAATTGTTTTGATTTTCTCTGTGTTGCTTTGTGCTTCTTTGAAGTACTTTGTGTAATAGCTGTTACACAGAGATTCACAAAGAATACACAGAGTTTCTCAAAGATTTATTAAGGTTATACTTCGTCGTCCCAGTTATCGTCCTCTTCGAAATCTTTCCCCATAATTTCGCGTACTTTTTCTATAATACCGTCGGCATCTAATTTGTAGTGCGAATATAAATCTTCCGGGTAACCAATTTCAGCAAATTCATCTTGCAAACCAACTTTGGTAAATGCACAACCTTTCCCGCTTTCGGCAATAACATCGGCAACTGCAGATCCTAAACCGCCAATAACAGTATGTTCTTCCACTGTTAAAATGCGTCTGGTTTCGGTTACGGCTTTCATAATCGCTTCTTTGTCGATTGGTTTTAGGGTGTGAATGTTTAGCACTCTCACACTCAATCCATCGTTTTTAGCTAAAAAATCGGCAGCTTCAGCAGCTTGTAAAACCGTTATTCCCATTGCAATTACTGTAATGTCGGTACCTTCACGAACTTCTACTGCTTTTCCAATTTCAAAACCATAATCTTCGTCTTTATAAAAAGTGGGTTCAAAACCACGACCAATGCGAATATAAACTGGTCCCTGATGGGCAATGGCAGCTCTTACCGCATTTGCCGTTTCAATTCCATCGGCAGGAACGATAACGGTCATATTGGCGAAGGATCGCATAATTGCCACATCTTCGGTTGCATGGTGTGTTGTACCAGCCGAAGCGAAAGCAACACCACCGTGTGTGGCTATAATTTTTACATTCAGATTTTGATAACAGATATCTGTACGAACCTGCTCTGCAGCGCGCATCGACGCAAATGCTGCCATTGTTGAAACCACAGGTATTAGTCCGGTTTTGGCCATTCCTGCTGCAATTCCAAATAAATTTTGTTCAGCAATTCCAACATTTACAAATCGGTCAGGAAATTTATCTTGAAACAATCCTATTTTTGTTGATTTGGCAAGGTCGGCTGTGAGTCCAACTATTTCAGGGTGTTGGTCTCCCAATTCGCATAATACTTGTCCATATATTTCGGCCTGTGTTAGTTTATTTGCATCATAAACATTCCAGGTTGTTCCGGTTACTTCTTTACTCATTGGTATCTTGTTTCTTAAATTCCTAATTTACTGTACATATTATCAACAGAAGCATGTGCTTTATCACCCATCTCCGAATCGATGGCGCCATAA
>JABMPI010000401.1 GCA_013203755.1 Bacteroidota bacterium | reverse complement strand
CGAATACGGGTAAAAGAAGATACCCCCGTATTTTCAATCATAAAACCCGTTACCGTACCAATTGAGAAATCGAAACCCAACAAACCAATGATCCTTATTATCTGGATCTTTCTTGGAGGAATATTTGGCATTGGATGGATATTTGGTAAACAGTTTTTTGGTACTGTTAAGGAAAAGTGGAATGAAGAAAACACAGAAATAAATAAAAAACCCATATAGAAAACCTTTGGGTCATTCCTTCAGGTACCATTCCACCCAACCTTGCAGAATTGCTCGAACGCGATAGCTTTGCAAAACTGCTCGAAGAATTGAAAACACAGTTCAACCACATTGTGATCGACAATGCCCCGGTTTCGATGGTAACCGATGGTTTGATTACAAGTAAACTCACCGACCTCAATTTGTTTATTTTACGTTATGGCATCAGTAAAAAGACCAGCTAAAATACATCAACGAAATTGCACAAAAAGGAGTAATGAACAATCCGGCAATCATAATCAACGACATCAAACTCGACCGCTTTAGTTATGGCTATTCTTATTCGTACAAATATGCGTACGGTAAGGGTTATAAGGAATAATTAGTAGTAAATCAAAAGTAGAAAGGTAATAGTCTCTTGCCCGGCTTGCGAAAGCAGACGGGAAAGTTGAAAGACAGAAGTTTTCTATGATCAAGAATCCCACTGGATGGGTATTGTCTCCTGCTTATGATTTGTTGAATGTCGCTATTGTAATTCCAGGTGATAAAGAGGAACTTGCCTTAACTCTTGCAGGTAAGAAAAAGAAGTTGAAAAGAGAGCATTTCGAGCAATTGGTATAAGTCTTGGGCTCACAGATAAACAAATCCAAGGTGCCTTCAAAAGAATAGTGAAGGACAAACCCAAAGCAATAGAAAAGGTCGATCGATCTTTTCTGTCAAACGCAATGAAAGTTGCCTGCAAGGAATTCCTTGAAACGAAATACACACAAATGGAATCATCAGAATAAAAATAAACAGTACATTTTAAAAAACCAGACACTGTTTCACAAAGTGTGTAAGTTAAAAAGAACCGAGGGTTTAGCTATTATTTATAGCTGGACCCTTTTTTCATATATGACTAAGAACTGAGTTAGAAAAATGCCCCAATTTTGGATTGGTATTGACCATTTTTTAGTTGCTTCTCTCAAAGTCAAATATACCGATTTCATTGCGCCTGGTCCGATGGAAATGAAAGTTTGTTTTCGATGCCTCTTTTTTGAAGTTGCTTCAAAAAGTTGTTTAGTTCCTCACCAGTCTTGAACTGCTTGAGAAAATCATCATTGAATAAATCTTCTTTTTCCATTGCTGTGTAACATTTAAAATTAAACAACTAAATACCGGAGGTTGCAATCCCGGTATTTAGTTCATAATAATTTACTCCCAAATTAATTGTCACGTAATAATTAGCTTAATTCACTTTAGAATATTCTTCGGATGATATTTTTCAAAAATCATGTCCTATTTTTTTCTGAAATAAAACACTTTTCTATTCATCGTGCGGCTATTCCATTTCCATCACGAAATGGATGAATATGAGCAAATTTTAAAGGTATTAAAGAAGCAAAATAAAACACCTCGGATTTTGAAAGTTTAGATGATATTAATTCTTCAATATTTTTAAATTATTTTCTGAATTATAAGGCGCACAAGATATTTTCTTCATTCGCTCTATTATAACCCACCTGATTTCGAAACCAATAAAAGCGACCGGCTGTTTTTTGTAAATTTCTGTTGAAAGAAAGAGTTGAGAAACGGCTTTTATTGGTTCTTGATTTTATTGGATAAATGCAACAAGTATTTTGATAATCCCAAGCCCCTTCCTTTCATTTTCCTTCCCTTTTATCTGTTTACTACTAAAAAAATGTAACGCTGTAACCCATACTAAAAAGAATTAAGGTTTAAAGAGTTATGAGGTTACATTTTGTTTTTGTAAAATGTTCCGGTTACACTTTTTTTGTAACCCTTTTCTCCGGTTACACTTTGGTTACAAAATGGATTTTAAATTATACAGTTTCAAAACAGATATTTTGTCTTTTTAAAGCATTGAAATTCAATAGTATATTAATTGAAAATAGTCCGGTTACAGAGTTACAGAATATTTGTACAAAACCTACAAGGACTGGAGAAAGTTATACGGGATAAAAGTTTTATCTTTGATGCAGTTACTTGT
>JABMPI010000400.1 GCA_013203755.1 Bacteroidota bacterium | reverse complement strand
TGGTCTCAAATAATTGTTTGAGTTCACTGCTCAGTTCCTTTTTCTCGTTCGGGTAAAATTGCCCGGCAAATGCTGCCTTTCGGTTTATATTTTTAAAATCTCTGAATTTCATTTTGCCAAAATAATAGGTCTCAATTTTTTTTTCATTCAAAAAAGTGTAGTGTAAATGATACAGTTGTGCCAAAACCTCTTTCGCTTTCAACTGTAATTTTCCCTCCATTTCGCTCCACAAATTCCTTGCACAAAATAAGTCCCAGACCGTTCCCGTATTCGTTAATTGTTCCGGTTGTACTTACCTTTTTATTTATGGTGAAGAGTTTGTCAACTCTTTCAGGTTCTATTCCCAACGTATTATCTACGACAGGAATCTTTATAAAGTTATTCGATATTTCCGAAAGTATTTCAATTTTTTTCAAATTAGGAGTAAATTTTATGACATTCGAAATTAAATTACGAATTACAAGTAATACCATATTTTTATCGGCAAGTACTAATTGGGTTGAGTATATTATTGCCAGATTCTAAATTGGATTTGGTTTAATATATTTTAGGCTAATAATTTTAGTAATTGATTTATTTTGTATCTAATGCCAACAAAATTATCAGAAAGTGTGAGTATTGAAAAAAAATATTGTTTTTAATGAAAGGAATTACGAACCACGCTTTGTTGAAAATGAGTAAAAACGATTAATTCGTTTTGAAAGCACAGACTTCTTTTTCAAATTGAAAAATTTAGATATAACTTTACCCACAATAAATTATTAGATGAAGGAGACTACTACCGAAATATTTAAAATACTGGTTGAAGCTGGAAAGGCAATTGTAGAAATCTATAAAAGTGGGGATTTTAAGGCGGAACTAAAATCGGATAATTCTCCGGTAACCCTGGCAGACAAAGTATCAAGCCAAATAATTAATCAAGGCTTAAAAAAAATCTATCCGGAAGTTTTTGTGCTCGACGAAGAAAATAGTATTCCCGATTATAATAAACGCAAAAACTGGTTGCAATACTTTTTGCTAGACCCGCTCGACGGAACAAAAGAGTTTGTTAAACGGAATGGAGAATTTTGTATAAACCTGGCTTTAATAGAAAGTTCAAAACCTATTGAAGGTTGGATCTATCAACCTCTTGAGAAAAAAGGTTGGTATTGCAAAAAAGGTGAAGGAATTTTTGAATTTAATGATCTTGGAAAGATTCGGAAGATTGAACCGACTCTAAAAAAGAATGAACCCATTCGAATAGTTGCAAGTCGTTCGTTTTTTAAACCCTTGGAAGCTGAACTATTTAAAGAGATTGAAAAATTTTATTCAGTAGAAATTATTCATCGGGGAAGTTCCTTAAAACAAGTTGATATTGTTTTGGGTAATGCCGACTTGTATTTAAAAGCCGGTCTTTGCTCGGAGTGGGATACTGCACCTGGGCAATTATTTGTTGAAGAATTTGGCGGTGCTGTATTGCGTCAGGACAATTTCCAAACCATGAGTTACAATAAATCAAATTTGCTTAATCCTCATTTTGTAATGTTGAATTCTTATTTAAACAGACTGGAATTTATTGATTACATAAAAGGTATTATCCTAAAATTCAAATAGTTTTAATGTTTAGAGCAGGTTGAAAAATTGCTGAAAAGTACGTTAAATAAAGAGTTGCGAACAACATTCTGTGCAAAACTTACGTTGCTATAATTAATTCAACTTTACCTATTTGCGTACTTTAGCGGAGTTATAACTAGAAAACAATACAAAATGAATAGAATATTATTAGTAGCCATAGCCACAGTTTTGGCTTTTACAGCTTGTAAAACCACAAAACAGCCTGCACAGTCGCCATATACAACCGACCCTGCAACGCAACCAAAAGTATTTACTGTTCCTTCGAATGATGCAAAAACCGAGACTAAACCTGCCGTGAAAGTTGCCGATGAAAAACCGGTTGCAATTCGCAAAGAGCAAGTAACTTTTACACAACAAGAAGACAGGTCTGGAAATGAAAGCAATACTTATTTTGTAATTATTGGTTCTTTTGGTCAGTTAGATAACGCAAAAAATTATCGCGAAACATTGTTAGACGAAGGTTTTACACCAATTATTTTGCATAGCGAAACAGGTATGTACCGTGTTTGTGTAAATTCATTCAAAAGCGAGACCGAAGCCCGGAGCCGTGTAACTCAGTTGCGTCAAGCATTTCCCAAGTACTCCGATGTTTGGTTGTTAATTAAAGAGTAATTATAAATTCAACTATAAAATAGTTAAGCGCCGCTAAATTAAGCGGCGTTTTTTGTTTGTTATAGTTTGTTAAAAAGAAAGTCAATTTAGCTCGATTCATTTAATTTGAACAATTTATTTAAAATCAGTATTACATTTGTAATCCTTTAGAAGGATGGCACACCTATTTAAAAGATTTTGAACTATGGCAAACGATAATAAACAACAATTACTCGACCAACGATATTTGCAAATGGCAGATACCTGGTCGCAAAATTCATATTGCAAACGAAGGCAAGTTGGTGCACTTTTAGTAAAAGACCAAATGATAATTTCTGATGGTTACAATGGTACGCCTTCCGGTTTCGAAAATGTTTGTGAAGACGAGGATAATAAAACCAAAGCTTATGTTTTACATGCCGAGGCAAACGCAATTACTAAAGTTGCCAAGTCGGGAAACAGTAGCAATGGAGCTACACTTTATGTAACTTCTTCACCTTGTGTGGAGTGTTCAAAATTAATTATTCAGGCAGGAATTAAGCGGGTAGTTTTCACAGAAAGTTATCGTTTAGAAGACGGAATTAATTTGCTGAAACGTGCCGAAATTGAAGTTAAACAGGTGGATATTTAAAGAATATGAATAAGAAAACAATAGTAATACTTCCTTTATTAATTGCGGTGTCGGTTGCAGTTGGAATATTAATTGGGAATTTATTAAATAAAAATAGTCAGCCTACGTTTGGAGGGATGCACGCAGGCACTTCAAATAAAATTTCAACAGTTTTGAATTTAATCGATTTGGGATATGTTGACAGTGTAAATACAGCTAGTATTATAGAACAAACCATTCCCGAACTTTTGAAAAGTTTAGATCCGCACACCACTTATATTCCTGCAAAAGATATGGTTGGAGTTCAGGAAGAGATGACCGGAAATTTTTCGGGAATTGGCGTACAATTTTCGGTAATGGAAGATACGGTGCGTGTCATCGAAGTTATTGCAGGTGGCCCGTCGAGTAAAGTTGGATTAATGGCAGGCGACAGGATTGTGCGGGTAAACGACTCGATTATTGCCGGTGTAAACGTGCAAAACAGAACGGTTTTAAGTTTGTTGAAAGGAAAGAAAAATACAAAAGTTATAGTTGGAATTAGTCGAAAAGATTTTAATGGTGAACTGGAATTTGAAATCACTCGTGGCGACATTCCACTTTATAGTGTTGATGTTTCGTACATGATTGATGAGGCGACCGGATTTATAAAAATTAGCCGTTTTGCCAATAAAACCTACGATGAGTTTATGGATCGGATGCAATTGCTTGATGATAATGGAGCCAAAAAAGTGATAATCGATTTGAGGGGAAATACGGGTGGTTCACTAATGGCAGTATTGCAAATGTTAGATGAATTTCTGGAAAAGGGAGAACCAATTTTATATACCGAAGGTGTTAATCAACCTCGAAAAACATATGATGCTTCGGGTAAAAACAGATGGAAAGATATGGATGTGTTTGTTATGATCGACGAATCTTCGGCATCGGCAAGTGAAATATTTGCAGGAGCATTGCAAGACAACGATCGTGGACTGGTAATTGGCAGGCGTTCTTTCGGAAAAGGTTTGGTACAAGAGCAAATACCATTAATGGATGGTTCTGCTTTACGACTTACTGTTGCACGTTTTTATACGCCAAGCGGGCGATGTATTCAAAGTTCGTACGAAAAAGGAAATGATGAGTATTTCAATAATATGCACGAACGATTTCAAAATAATGAGCTGTTAATTGCCGACAGTATTCATTTTAATGACTCGTTAAAATTTGAAACAAAAGGCGGAAGAACTGTGTATGGTGGCGGTGGAATTATGCCCGACTTTTTTGTGCCGGTCGACACTGCCGGAAATTCGGAATATTTTACTAAAATTTATCGTAAAGGACTAATTTACTCCTTTGCTTATACCTATGCAGACGAGCACCGGAATGAATTATCGACCCTGGAAAGTGCAGAAGAGTTTGATAGTTATTTAGATGAAAAAAATGTGCTTAACGATTTTGTTAAATATGCGACGGAAAAGGGAGTTGAAAAAGATACGAAAGGTTTAATGGAGTCGGGACATATAATAAATACACAGTTGAAAGCATATGTTGCGCGTAATATTATAGGCGAAGAAGGTTTTTATCCGATTATTAAGAAGATTGATAAAGCGCTTTTAAAAGCTATTGAAATTTCGCAACAAAACTTATTGGTAGTAAACATTAATGCAAACGACTCTATTTCAACTTTGCCACAATTAAGGTAAAATAATACTCTTTTTGAAGTTCGGTATTTGTAAAAGCTAAAAACTGTTTTTGCTTTTTTACTTCGAAAATATTTTGATGCAACAACCCTAAAATGTATTGCTCCGAATGTTTGTAGCTGAGAACTCCAGATTGAGTTTTCATTTCCCACACACCGGATTCAATTTCCCGGGAATCAGATGTATCATTTGAATTTTCAAAAGTAAAAGCAAAAAGTCCATCAGAATTTAGAATGCGTTTTGCTTCAGGAAAAAGTTGTTTTACAGGGTTTATAAGATGAAATGTACCGTTAGAAATTACTGCATTAAATAAATTCGTTTCAATTGGGAACGGAGTATTTTCAAGATTGTGTAAGATGAGTTTAGCGCCAATTTTTTTCTTTTCGCACTGTTTTAACATTTCTGACGAACCGTCGATACCCGTTATTTCAAATCCCTCATTTTGAAATCGTCTTGAACTCTCTCCGGTTCCAATTCCGAGATCAATAATTTTAGATTTAGGAATGAGATATTCATTTACTTCGTTGAAAATTATTGCTGGCCCATTCCAATTATTTTTCAGAACGGATTTATCGTAATCGAGAGCAAAATTATTGACAATATTTATGTTGTCGTCGGGCATTATATAAAATTATTTTATCCGAAGTTTTAATATTTATTTTGGTAACCGTTTGCCAGAAATCCGATACGATTACGCATTAAATGTGTATTGTCGACTTTGTATTTTAGTCTTTTTGAATTTACAAATGCTGCGCTTCCGTTTATTGAATAGTAAGATAAAGCTACTTGGTGCCTGCAAGAAAAAACTTCTTTTTTTCAAGTCTTTGATGAGAAAACGTCAAAGACAAGGCTTTCGAAGTTTTGAAAATCAAGGAATTTACTTTTGTAAATGACTGTTTTCAAAACGAGAGTAACG
>JABMPI010000399.1 GCA_013203755.1 Bacteroidota bacterium | reverse complement strand
ATAAAAATAACTACGCCTAATTTACTCATTAATTTAATTTTTGCAATTGGCATTGGTGATTTCGCTTTGCTCAATTCCCGAAAAGCTATCTGCACTGAGTATAAAACTATTTTCTGTTCGAATGTAAATGAATTTCAACAAAATAGAAACCAGCTATATTATCTGATTGAAAAATTTAATGTTTAGCACAATTTATAAAAACAAAAACCCAAAATTTTAATCAACTTTGCCAATACAACCTAAAACCGTTACTAAATTTAGAATTATAATGATTTCAAAATTCATTAAACTATTTATTCTGCTTTTTATATTTGGAACATCAACCATTTTTGCCGCTGACAACGATGCAAAAGTAAAAGGTAATTATAAATACGACAAAAAAGAGGGCAAACCAAAGGTTTTTATCGAAGGAATTCATCTTGATTTTGACTTCATGCGCCGGAATATGAAATTTATTGATTTTGTAAATGATCCGGCAGTTTCCGATGTACACATAATAATTAACAACCGTATTAGCGGTTCGGGCGGGCAGGTTTATTCGTTGATGTACACGAATAAAACATTCGAAAATCTTTCCGATTTTACTTTAACATGCACCACTGCATCGAGTGACACACACGAAGAACGTCGTAAAATTATTACCAATGCAATTTCCATGGGATTAATGCCTTTCGTTAATCAGACCGAGGTTTCTAAAAAGATTTCTGTCCGTTACCGGGGAAAAGAAGAAACACAACAAGTTCAAACTGATGACCCATGGAATAACTGGACTTTCCGTGGTGATTTTAATGGAAGCGTTGACCTTGAAGAGAGCAGAAAAAATTTCAATTACCTCTATAATTTGCGGGCTGATAAGGTAACAGAGGATTGGAAAATTAGAAACAACGGACGAACTTCAATACGCACACGTGAATATATTAGCAATGGCGAAAGTTACCGCTCTGAAAATAATAGCAATTATGCTACTTCCAGCATAGTAAATAGCCTCTCGCCACGATGGTCGGCGGGCGCCTTTTTTAGTTATTACAACAGCAATTATTCTAATACTATTTATTCTGTTTCGTTAAAACCAGCCATAGAATATAATATATTTCCGTGGGATGTTTCTGATCGGAAAGTATTTACAATGGCCTACTACATTGGCCCCGAGTGGAAAAAATATTACGAAGAAACTATTTACGACCAAACACAAGAGAATTTATGGGAACACTCTTTTAGGCTCGATCTGCAATTGATTGAAACATGGGGTGAAATTGAAGCAGGATTAAATGCAACCAATTATTTGCACGATTTTAGTAAAAATCGTGTAACCTTTGATACTGAAGTTTCCGTTCGAATTGTTCGCGGGTTTGCAATAAATTTTAATTTTAGGTTAGAAAATATCCACGACCAAATTTATCTGCCAAAAAGTGAAGCCAGCCTGGAAGATATATTAATGAATCGTGTAAAACTCCCCTCTTCGTTTGAACTTTATACAGGCATTGGACTACGTGTTCAGTTTGGTTCGATTTATAATAACATTGTAAATAACAGGCTCTAAGTAATAGGATGTTTTATTGTCGTATTCCTCACCCCCAATCCGCCAGCTGGCGGAGCAATCGCTACTTGTAAACAGTACTGGTTGTATGCAGCGAAAAGTCCCCTTTAGAGGATTTAGGGGTAAAAAAATAAATGCGACATTATATTGTTTCTCATACTTAAATAGTTTTGAGTTTTAAGTTTTAAGTCGTTTTCACTTTGAACCCAGAACTATAAACTTTGAACTTTAAACTCTCTCTGCTATCTTTGTGAATGCTTGCATACCTAACCATTTTTACAACTTCGTTTGTAATTGCTTTTAGCGGGGCAATGATGCCGGGCCCGTTTATGACCATGACCATTGGCGAAAGTGCAAAAAGTGGTCCATGGGTGGGGCCGAAAATGATTGTTGGTCATGCCATTCTGGAAATCGGATTACTGCTTGCTTTGTTTTTTGGACTGGCTCCTCTTTTCAAAAAAGAGCTGTTTTTTATTGTTATTGCAATTGCCGGTGGAGCAATAATGATTTGGATGGCACAAAGCATGTTTCGTTCCTTACCAAAACTCGAAATAAAAACTTCAGCCACCAGCGAAAACCAAGTGAATTTATACCTCGCAGGCATTTTAATGAGCCTTGCAAATCCGTACTGGATTATTTGGTGGGCAACAATTGGAATGGGCTATGTTTTACATTCACAAAAACTGGGATTTACTGGAATCGTATTCTTCTTTATTGGACATATTTTAGGCGATTTAGTTTGGTATTCAACTATTTCTTTTGCAGTTGGAAAAGGTCGGAAATTTTTTAGCAACAAAACTTACCGGATTTTAGTTGGTATCTGCGCAGCATTCCTTTCACTTTTTGCGGGTTGGTTGATATTTGATGGAGTAGTGAAACTATTTGCTATCAACTGATGCAATTCCTATTCTGCAATTAATATGTCCGTCTTCATTTGAAAGTAGTTTCCTGCGATTAGCTTTATTTGAATCTTATTATCTTAAAAATGCGGTTCGGAGACCACATCACCCAAAGTAAGAATTTGTTAAATCAGATTGAACAACTTGATTGTTATTCCCTTAATGATTTAAAAAAAGATACTTTTGTCCGTTCAATTTTGAAACAATAAAAAATAAGATATATGGCACAGGTACAAAAAACAATGTTAATGATTCTCGATGGTTGGGGAATTGGTGACGGTTCTAAAAGCGACATTGTTGCAACAGCACCCACTCCATTTATAGATTCGTTAGTTGCAAATTACCCCAACTCTCAATTAATGGCTTGTGGAGAAGATGTAGGATTACCAGACGGTCAAATGGGAAATTCGGAAGTGGGTCATCTTAGTATTGGAGCAGGCCGTGTTTTGTATCAGGATATGGTGAAAATTACCAAAGCTATCCGCGACAAATCGTTATGGGAAAACGAGCAAATTGTAAAAGCATATAACTATGCAAAAGAAAATAATAAAAAAGTTCACCTACTGGGATTAATTGGCCCTGGCGGAGTTCACGCACTTAGTTCGCACATGGTAGCACTTTGCCAAATTGCAACCGACATGGGACTGGAAGATGTATTCGTTCATGGATTAACCGATGGACGCGACACCGACCCTCGCTCGGGATATGGTTTTCTTGAAACCGATTTAAAAGCAATAGAATCTACAAATGCCAGATTTGCTTCAATTATTGGTCGTTACTTTGGAATGGATCGCGACAACAATTTCGACCGTTTGAAATTAGCTTACGATTTATATACAAAAGGTAAAGGCGAAAAATCAACCGATTTATTGGCCACCGTAAAAGCTTCGTACGATGCAGGCGTTACCGATGAGTTTTTAAAACCAATTGTTATGGTTGACGAAAACGACCAGCCGATTGGAAACATTGAAAAAGACGATGTGGTTATCTGCTTTAACTTTCGTACCGACCGTTTGCGCCAAACAACCATTGCATTTACTCAAAAAGATTTGCCAGAATTTGGAATGCACACCATGGATATACAATGGTACACCTTAACAAATTACAAAGCCGATTTCAAAGGAGTTAATGTAATTTTCAACAAAGACAATGTAACAAAATCAATGGGTGAAGTAGTTTCTAATGCAGGTTTAAAACAAATTCGTATTGCCGAAACTGAAAAATATGCTCACGTTACTTTCTTCTTTAGCGGTGGTCGCGAGAATGAATACGACGGTGAAAGCAGAA
Organism: Bacteroidota bacterium; assembly: GCA_013203755.1. GTDB lineage: Bacteria > Bacteroidota > Bacteroidia > Bacteroidales > Prolixibacteraceae > Draconibacterium. Next base: position 4,826 of record JABMPI010000399.1, on the reverse strand, counting down.
TTTTAATTCCTTCGCCAAAAGTTGCAACCTACGACCTTCAGCCAGAAATGTCGGCACCAGAAGTTAGAGATGCTATTGTTCCGAAACTGGAAAATGGCGAAGCTGATTTTGTTTGTTTGAACTTTGCAAATGGAGACATGGTTGGTCATACCGGAGTTTATGAAGCAGTTACCAAAGCAGTTGTTGCTGTTGATAATTGTGTAAAAGATGTTGTTACTGCAGCTCAAAAAGGAGGTTTCGATGTTATGATTATTGCCGACCATGGAAATGCTGACAACGCAGTAAACGAAGATGGCTCAGAAAACACAGCACACTCTCTAAATCCGGTTCCTTGTATTTTGGTAACCGAAAAAGAAGGTATTCAATTGGAGAATGGAATTTTAGCCGATGTTGCACCTACCCTGATTTCGTTAATGGGATTAGAAGTTCCTGCAGAAATGACTGGAAAGAATTTGATTAAGTAAAATATAGCTTCTAGCCTCTAGCTTTTAGCTGCAAGAAAAATTTGAACGTCATTCCTGCGCACGCAGGAATCTCTTGCAATTTATGGGGAGATTCCCGCTTTCGCGGGAATGACAATCAGTATTTAAAACAAAATGATAGAAATCGGTCGTACCATAATAAGTGATGATGTATTTGAATCACACTTTGTTTGTGACATTTTAAAATGCAAAGGAGCATGTTGTATTGAAGGTGATTCTGGTGCGCCATTAACCGATGAGGAAGCCGAAATTATTGAACGAGATTATTCTGCTTTCGAAAATCTCCTCCCCGAAAAGCATAAAAAAGAAATTGAGAAACAAAGTTATTCAGTTATCGACAGCGATGGAGATTTGGTTACTCCTCTTGTGGACAATCGCCAATGTGTATACTCATATTACAACGATAAAGGTATTTTAAAATGTGCCATCGAAAAAGCACACTTTGACGGTAAAACTGATTTCAGAAAACCAATTTCCTGCCATCTTTTCCCAATTCGGATTACGGAATACAAAAGATTTGATGCAGTTAACTACGAAGAGATTGATATCTGCAAACCCGGGCGCGAATGCGGCACTTCCGAAAAACTTCCCCTATACAAATTCCTAAAAGAACCGCTTATTAAAAAATACGGAGCCGAGTGGTACAAGGAAGTGGAGCTAGCTGCAGAATTTATAGAAAAATCATAACAACGCAACCTTTTCATTTTGTTTTCTATCTTAATAGAAATCAAACAAATGAAATATTTCTGCTTTTTACTCCTTTTTACCTTTTTTCTTATTTCTTGCGAAGAAGAAGAAGAGACTCCAGATATTGAAATCCCTGAATGGTTGGAACCAAGAATTGAAGAACTAGAAAATTGGGAAGCCTGCGCGACATGTTCAGTTAAACGTTACACTTTTAAAGGCGAATACTATTACACTGTATCATGTGGTATTTGGTCATGTAGTTTCCCATGTGAATTGTATAATGAACAAGGTCATAGAATTCAAAATGAAGATCAATTTGATATAAATAATTTTAGAAACAATAAAATAAATGAAACTGAAATTTGGCGCTGCCAGGATTCTGAATAAAAAAAGGGTTTTACAAAACTGCAAAACCCTTTTCTAAAACTCAAAATAATTTTCTTACCACGCAAAGTCAATCTTATATTCATCAGGATTTAATCCCCACTTTTCGATTAACCATTTTGCAGCCCTCATATCGTATTTATTTCGGGTAGTAGATTCCGCTTTTTTAATCATAGCTACAACTCCTTCAATCATTTCCGGACTTTTTTCATCGATACAATCTATTACATTTAATGCATGACAACGGGCAAATTCGTTGTGGTTTTGCAGTGTCGACAATAAAGCTTTTTTAGCAAGCTCTTTTTCTCCCAGATTATAAAGTGCTTCTGCAACTACCGAAACAACATTTGCCGACTCGTCGTTTATAGAAGCTTTTAATACTTCAATTGCAGGAGCTGCTTCATCTTTTAAAATTAATAAACCAGACGCACCCCAATAACGAACAGCACTTTCATCACTTTTCAAATATGTTTTTAGCTTTTCCAGATTCTCAGGTTTACCCAAAGTTGCAATTTCTGCCGCTTCCATAATTTCTGCCAAATTTATTTTACCCGATCGCATGTAATCGTACATTGCCATATCTCCTGCTCGATCTACGCGATCGGCTTCAGGTATAAATCCTGTGTCGTTAATATCGGCAACCCACTTTTTATTTGCAGCACGCATTCTTTCCAACACATCTTTATATTGAGGATCAAGAGCTAAATTATTTACTTCCCATGGATCATTTTCAGTATCATACAATTCTTCAACTGGTTTTTCGTTCCAGAAAATACTTTGCGTTTCGTTGCATTCACCATTTTTGTAAGCCTCTTCCCATGAACGAATTGATGGTGCTTTCCATAAATAATCCAATCGCTGACCATAAACACGGTAAGGCATGTAATTTCTTATGTAACGGAACTTTTGGTCGCGCACCGCTCTGCACATATCATAACGTTCGTCCATTCGTCCGCGAAACATGTAAGCATATTCAGGATCTTCCGTCTTTTGTTTTCCTAAAAACGCACTCCCTTGTAAATACTCAGGTATTTCAATTCCTGCAATACTTAAGAGAGTAGGTAACAAATCGACAAAACTAATCAACCTGCTAACTTTCGAGTTTGGTTTTTCTGCCGGAAACAGATATTTATATTTCTCCGGAATACGCACAATAAAAGGCACTCTTGTTCCAGTTTCATAAACATATCTTTTACTCCGGGCAAGTACACCACCATGATCGCCATAATAAAACACAATGGTATTTTCAGCCAAACCGGCATCGTCAAGGTCTTTTAACCATTTGCCTATTTGAGTATCCATATCTTCCACATTGTCATAATAATGTGCCCAGTCGTGTTTCATTTCAGCAGTTGCCGGGTGATACGGTGCAATTGATACTTCATCCGGACTATGTCTCAACTCTGCATCTGGTTTATATTTATGAATCGAACTTTCATGTGAAATACCGGTATTAAACACAGCAAAAAATGGTTGGCCTTCCGCCCGGTTTTTATAATGTGCCTTATTACTGCTTTCGTCCCAAATTTTATTGGGTTCAATCGAATTTGTATTATAATCAGTTTTTGCAGCGTTTGTGCAGTAATAACCAATTTCACGCATATATTCGGGGTACGTTTTTACTTTCTCCGATTTTGGATAATAACTACGCATGTGTTGATTTCCACCGGAAGTAGCATAAATACCGGTAATAATTGTATTTCTGGTAGGAGCACAAACAGGCGCATTTGCATAAGCATGTGTGTATAAAAATCCTTCGGAAGCCAACTTGTCCAGGTTTGGAGTTGTGGCAAACTCATCGCCGTAGCATCCCAAAAGCGGACTATTATCTTCACTTACTAACCACAAAATATTTGGCAATTCTTCAGGTACTTTTTCTTCACAACTTGTAAAACAAAAGGTTATAATTACTACAAAAAACAAAGTGAAAAAATCAGTCAGGTTTTTCAGTCTCATTCTATTTGATTTTAATTGAATTGTAAAAATAGAAAATGAATATTGAAATTGCGATATTTCTTTGAGTTATTACATCAGGTGGCGCAAAGTTACCTATTGAATAGCAAACTATGCCACAATCTCAACTCTATTCCCATCAGGGTCGAGAATAACACTTTCGTAGCATCCATCGCCGGTTGTTCGTGGTTCTCCAACTATTTTGTAGCCATCGTTACGAATAACTTTTGTAAGCTCGTCAACTTCAGCTTTTGACCCAACATTTATTGCAAAATGAATCAATCCTAAAAATTGTTCTATTACATCATTTTTAAATTCTGGAATGCCCGGCATTTCCATAATTTCGATTCTACAATCTCCATCAAACGACAGGAAATATGAACTGAATTTTTTGCTCGGGTTAAAATATTTTTCGTTTGAAATTGCGTTAAAATACTTCATATAAAAACTACGAAGTTCTTCCAGGTTTTGTGTCCAAATTGCGATGTGATCTATTTTCATAATTTATAATTTACTTTCCCATTCAGCATAAAACTGCTCCAAAAAAACTTCCATAAACCGGTGTCTCTTTTCTGCCATTTGCTTAGCCGAGTTGGTATTTAACAAATCTTTTAGCAAAAGTAATTTTTCGTAGAAATGATTAATAGTTGGGGCAGTATTTTTTTTGTATGCCTCAAAACTATCGTGCATTACCGGTTTTTCGTTGGGATGATAAATCAGCCGGCCTTTGCTTCCACCGTATGCAAAAGTTCTTGCTACTCCAATGGCTCCAATTGCATCCAAACGGTCGGCATCTTGCACTAATTTTGCTTCAATAGAAATTGCATTATTTTCAACTTCAGCTCCTTTAAAAGAAACTTGTTCAATAATTTCCAGAATATATGCTTTCTCAGAATCCGAAATTCCCAAATCGTCTAACCACTTTTCTGTTTTTGAAATTTCACTTTCACCATTTAATTTCCAATCGTCCAAATCGTGCAGTAAAGCAGCCATTTCAATCCTAAAAACATTTCCTCCTTCTGCTTCCGCCAATTTTAATGCAACATTTCGTACTCTGCGAATGTGCCACCAATCGTGCCCCGAACCTTCGTTATCAAAATAATTTTGAATATAATTTTCAGTTTCAGTTAAATTCTTTTTTTGTTGAATTTTTAAACTCATAGTTCAAATCTAGGCAAATAAAAAAGAAATTCAAGCCCTAAAAATTGTTAAAAATGAAACACTAAAACCACCAAAATACTCAATGCAGATAGCTTTTTGAGAAATTAGGCGTAGTTATTTTTATTCACAACAAAGCAGAAAACTGCGTTGTAACAGGTT
>JABMPI010000398.1 GCA_013203755.1 Bacteroidota bacterium | reverse complement strand
CCTAAAAAATTAAATTATGAAAACATTATTATTTATTGCTTTTGCAGCAGCACTTATTGGCCTAATTATTTCGGCTGTAGCGTTATACAAACTAGTATTCACAAGAAAAACACAACTGTTTTAAACCAACTTTAACTAATACAAAAGATTAAAATTATTTCACCTAAAAAAATAAATCATGAAAACATTATTATTTATTGCTTTTGCAGCAGCGCTTATTGGCCTAATTATTTCGGCTGCAGCATTATACAAACTAGTATTCACAAGAAAAACACAATTATTTTAAAATACTGATGGTTGATGTAAGCAACCCAATTTGAAGTAAAACTAGGGTTAATAAAAGTGCTGGATTAATTTCCAGCATTTTTTTTTGTAAACATTTACCAATTCCGTTAAAAACACTTGATTATTATTTTATTAATTCAAAAATTTACACATCTTTATTGTAATTATGATTAAATGGAATTTTTAGTACATGAATAAATTTATAACACTATTCTCAATTTTTACTTTTACTGTATTTCAGTTTGTGTTTGCGCAAAAAAGTTTGACTAAACTTGAGACACAAGTACCTCCTCCAGTTTGTTACGCTTCCGGGAAAATAGAAAAATGTTATATTCCCCCGCCCTCAGATATTTTGTTAAAATCTGAATCTGAAAAAAAATCGGATATAATTGTCAATTACAGTCTCTTTCCTGAAGAAGCAAAAATTGCCTTTGAATTTGCAACAAATATTTGGGAACAGGTTATTCAGTCAGATATTCCAATACACATTCAAGCAGATTGGCTCACCCTTGATGAGAGTGTTCTTGGAAGTGCGGGTCCAACTAGTTACTACACAGATTTTGAGAATATCCCTCATAAAAACAGATTCTATCCTATCACAATTGTAGAAAGAATTACCAAAACAGAGATAACCGGCGCCTCGGCACCTGATATTACATCTTTCTTTAATAAAAAAATTAATTGGTATTTTGGAACTGACGGAAATACTCCTGATTCGTTATACGATTTTGTTACAGTGGCTTTACACGAAATTGCCCACGGACTGGGATTTACCGGATTTTTTTACATCTCTAACGATTTGGGAACATACGGTTTTAATGCAACTGGGGAAGCTTCAGCTTTTGATCTGCTTGTGGTAAAAAACAGTAATAATCAACTGGTTGACACTACTATATTTGCACTCCCTTCTCTCGAATTAAAAAACGCATTAACTTCTGCATCTTTGTATGCAAATAGCCCCTCTGCAACTAAGAATGGTATTAAACCAAGATTATATGCTCCCACAACTTTCAACGACGGATCCAGCATTTATCATTTAAACGATGCCACTTACCCCAACGATTTAATGACCCATGCCATTGGAAAAGCAGAAGCAGTACACGATCCTGGGCCACTTGTTTCAGGGATAATTGCTGACTTGGGATGGAAACACATGTTTATTACTTTAGATAAGCCCAAAGACATGGAGCATGCAAAACCGATTACATTCAAAGTTTCTATAGAAAGCGACTACAAATTAAAAACCAATTCATTGTATGTAATTTATTCCACCGATAAATTTGAAAACCATATAGATTCATTACAACTGATACAAACTGAATCTGCAAATATTTTTTCCGCAATATTAACACCTGAATTTGAAACCGAAGAAATTCAATATTATATATATGCTTCGGATATGATGAACCGTATTTTTACTCTTCCAACCGAAGCACCAAATGAGTTGTGCAAAGTTACAATTGGCCCTGATACCGAGAAGCCTGAAATAACACACATCCCCATACCATATTTTGTGTTTTTCAATAACGATCTTCAAATATCAACTTTTGCTGATGATAACCTTGGAGTTGACACTGTTTTTGTTGAATATGAAATAAATGGAGAGATACAAACGCCTTTTGGGTTAAACCTTGATTCAACCGCAAACTATACAGGATATTTCAATTTCAATTTAGAGCAACTTAAAGATGGAGATGAAATAACTTATAACATTACTGCAAGAGATTCATCAGTTGCACAAAACACAAAGAAAATTCCTTTCAAAGAAAAGTTCTATTTTAAAGTTGAAAAAATATTTGATCCTGTGGAACGCTATTGGAATAACTTTAACCAGCTCAACAATGATTTTGTTATTTCTGACTTTGATATTTACACTGAAACCAGTTTCGAAGACCCAGCACTTCATAGCCCACATCCCTACCTCAGTCCTGAAGAGATTAGTTCGAACTGGAACTATAGCACCATTTTAAAACACCCCATTATTTTATTAGAATCGGCCACGATGACTTTTGATGAAGTTGTATTGGTTGAACCAGGAGAGTTCCAAACTAATTTTGGCGATGATGAATTTTGGGATTACGTTGTAGTTGAAGGGAGTAAAGATGATGGGAAAACCTGGCTACCCTTGGCAGATGGTTATGATTCCAGAGATAATTCGACATGGAAAAATAATTATAACCTAAATATTGTTGGGAATAATTCGCAAACTGAAGGTACAAAAGAATGGTTTGTAAATCGCGAAATAGATTTATTACAAAGTGAAAATTTTGTTGTTGGAGATACAATTCTGATTCAATTCCGCTTGTTCTCTGATCCATTTGCAAATGGATGGGGCTGGGCGATTGACAACCTCCGGATTCAGATTCCGGTATCCTCCCCATTAACAATACTTTCACCCGGTAATATCCAGGTTTATCCGAACCCATTTAACGATGTGGTAAATATTTCTGTTCAGGCTAAAAAAAATATAGCATTAATTGAAATAGAAGTATACAATACATTTGGAGAAAAACTACGTACTTTCATAAATAAGAATGCAATTGGAGAAATTTCGCATGAAATTAATTTGAAAAATTACACCAATGGAATGTATCTAATTTCGGTTAAAGAAAACGGAATGCCTCTGTATTCTAGAAAAATTATAAAAAATTAAAAGATTAATTTATCCGTTAATTTTCATGATTTAAACTTTTTTTCAGATTGCAACTGTCATTTTTAAAATATATCTCTATCTTTGCCGCAAGATTTTATGAAAATGAGAACAAATTTTAACAGTACATATTTTTACTTCTATTTTTATTATGGCTCGAGAACCGGGATCACGAACTAAAGTATTGTTAAAAATTAAAATATTTTATTAAAGGTCTCGAAAAATTTCGAGGCCTTTTTTTATATAAAAAATTACCATGAGAACAACAATTATCGGACTGGGTTTAATCGGTGGATCAATGGCAAAAGATTTAAGAAAATCTAAAATTGCAACAGAACTGATTGGAATTGATATTAATGAAATTCATGCAAAACAAGCTGTTGAAATTGGGCTGGTAGATCGAATTGAATCTTTGGAAAATGGAATAAAAAATACAGACATTGTTATACTTGCCATTCCGGTTGACAAAGAGCTGGAAATTCTTTCAACGGTTTTAGATCAGATTTCTGAAAACACAACAGTAATTGATTTAGGTTCAACTAAAAGAGTTATTATTGAATCGGTTAAAAACCACCCAAAAAGGAGAAATTTCATTCCCGCCCACCCCATGTCGGGTACAGAGAACTCAGGACCAACGGCGGCTCAGGAAGATTTATTTAAAGGCAAAATAGCCATTTTGTGCGATCAGGAGGATTCCGGCCCTCAACATTTAGCGTTGGTTGAAAAAATGTTTCAAAGTTTGGGAATGGACATTGCTTACATGACTGCTGACGAACAAGACCATAGCACAGCTTTTGTATCGCACCTGCCACACGCAGCTGCTTATGCCTTAGCCAATGCAGTTCAAACAAAAGAAGACCGAAATATTATTTTTGATTTAGCCAGTGGTGGTTTTCGTTCTACGGTACGTTTGGCAAAAAGTTCCAGTACAATGTGGCATCCAATTTTTCAACAAAACCGCGATTACGTTGTTGAATCGCTTAATGTATATATAAAACATTTAAAACATTTTCGCGACTGTCTAAAAAATGAGGAAGACGACAAATTGAAAGATTTAATTCTGAATGCAAATAAAATCAGGGGAATTCTGGAAGGTGAAAATCCTCATTTTGTGAAAAATGAAGAAAAATTAGTAAAACTTTATACAAAATAATTATGTCATTAAAATTAGATATTAATCCGATTAAAGCATGGTTGCCAAGCATTGACAATCCGCTTCTTATTTCAGGACCTTGTAGTTTAGAGTCCGAAGAACAGGCCATGGAAACTGCCAAACTATTAGCAAAAGATCATCGTGTACATGTTTATCGTGGTGGTGTTTGGAAACCAAGAACTCGCCCGGGTTCTTTTGAAGGAATAGGTTCTATCGGTTTAAAATGGCTTCAAATGGTTAAGGAAGAAACCGGACTATTAGTGGGGACGGAAGTTGCAAATACACAACATACCGAAGAAGCTTTAAAAGCAGGTATAGATGTTCTTTGGATTGGTGCACGATCTACTGCCAGCCCTTTTGTTGTTCAGGAAATTGCTGATGTATTAAAAGGATCTGACGCCGTGGTAATGATTAAAAATCCGGTAAACCCCGATGCACAACTGTGGATGGGAGCTGTAGAAAGAATTCATCAGGCTGGTATTAAAAACATTGTAGGTATTCACCGTGGTTTTACACCATTCAGCGAAACAAAATACCGTAATTTCCCAAACTGGAAAACTTTTATTGAGTTAAAACGGATGATGCCAAATCTTCCGATAATTTGCGACCCAAGTCACATTGCAGGAAAACGTGAGTATCTTCTGGAAATTTCGCAAAAAGCATTCGACATGGGAATGGACGGATTGATGCTTGAATCGCACCGTGACCCATCGTGTGCGATGAGCGATGCCGCACAACAAGTAACGCCGGCTGACCTTGGACTTTTGTTGGATAAATTAGTTGTTAGACATGAGTATGCAGACAATCCCGATTTTGAAAATCAACTGGATGTGTTGCGTAACCGAATTGATGCTATCGACTCCGAATTATTGGAGACATTATCTTCAAGAGTAAAAATTGCAAAAGAGATTGGACAGTACAAAAAAGAGAACAATGTTACTGCACTTCAAATTAACCGATGGACACAGCTGATGGAAGACCGTGTAAGCCTTGGACAAAAACTTGATTTGAATAAAACGTTTGTAAAAATTCTTTTTCAATTAATTCATGAAGATTCGGTGCGCATGCAAACCGAAATTATGGATAACGAATAGTTTATTCTACGGCATAAAAAACCCTGAAGAAATTTTATCTTCAGGGTTTTTTTATTAACCTGAGTTCGATTTAAAATATTTTACACAGAAAGTCAGAATTGTGCAAGATTTGTGGTAAAAATTCAGAAAGAATAACGGGTTATTTTGAGGAATTTTTGGTGCAAAGATTGT
>JABMPI010000397.1 GCA_013203755.1 Bacteroidota bacterium | reverse complement strand
TTTATACTGTCATCGAAGCCCAACAGCAAAGAGATAATAAGGAAAATATTGAGTTAAACCTAATGCTTTCCACAGAAGAGGAGAATATTATTATCAGCACAGATGTAAACAAACTGAAACAAATACTAATAAATTTATTGAAAAACGCCATTAAATTCACACATAAAGGGTTTATTCATTATGGCTACGAGGTTGTTGCTGAGCAGAACAATCTGTTTTTGAAATTTTATGTGAAAGACACCGGAATTGGCATCACCAGTGACAAGAAAAACCTTATTTTTGACCTTTTCAGGCAAGCAGATGATACAAATACAAGAATATATGGTGGAACAGGAATCGGTTTATGCGTTGCCAAACGTTTGACCGAGCTTTTAGGTGGCAGAATATGGCTCGAATCGGAAGTAGGAAAAGGAAGTGTGTTCTATTTTACTATACCTGTTGAGAAACCGAAAAATTTTGACCAACCCGTTTCTAAAGAGATCGGAACGAAAAACGATATAAAAACAAAAACGGTTTTGATTGTTGAGGATGACGAGGCGAGTTATAAGTTTATAGAGGTTGTACTTTTAAGATTAAAAACTAACTGTATTTGGGTTGGAAATGGGGAAGAAGCAATTCGTGCGTGTAAAGAAAACACCAATATTAATTTGGTACTCATGGATATTAATATGCCGGTATTGAATGGTTACGAGGCTACTATAGAAATAAAAACATTCAACCCAAACCTACCAATAATTGCTCAAACGGCTTATGCAATTGCAGGAGATCGCGAAAAAGCACTTGAGGTAGGTTGTGATGATTATATCTCGAAACCAATAAAGAAAGATGAACTAATAGAAATGATTGGGAAATATATTTAATATTCATTGAACCTTGATAGTTCTCCTCAAAAAAATGCTCGCTGCCTAAAAGTGCCTTTAATAGTGGTTTAAGTTCAAAATTATTGTCTACAAAAAGAGTTGCAAGTGGTTCAATAATATTTATTTCAATATTTTCGTCAATTCGGTAATATACAAACCAGCGATAAAGTTTTCGAACAAGATGTCGGGCAGTTTCTTTTTGAAGGAAAATAATTTGAATAAGCGACTTGTATTCATTTTTTCCTTCGTTTGAGATGGTGAAATTATTGTAAATATCAGAGAAAACTTTGTCGCTTTCATCGTGTCTCGATGGAGTAAAGTAGGTAGTGTCTGTATCGCTATTTGTTCTCCAGCCTGTTAGTATTTTTGCGGCCTCGCGAATATCATGTTCAGTATAATTTGTATAATTTCCTTCCTCAATTAGTGGGCCTTTCCCAATGGTGAAAAGTTCGAAAAGTTCTCTTGCATAATTTTCATTGGCGGCTCCGGTTTTGTTATCATCCCCATCCAAATATTTTAACATGCCAACATTAACAGTCATTTCCTCTGCAAGTGTTTTAAAATTTCCAAATGCCTGGTTATAAAGTAACTTATTGTAACGATAGTTGAAATTTGTATTGCTAACAACGTCATCTTCAATAACAAAATGGTTGTGCCAAAACAGAACCATTTTTTCTTTTAACGAAATGTCTTGATCTAATAATCTACGAATCCACCAATTGTTATAACTGTACTTCCGCTCACTTGAATATTTACTATTGTATTTGGTGTTAACCCAGGTTTCACTAACAGGAGTTTCTTCATCACTTTTTTTTATTCCCAACGGAGGCGGAAGTTCTCCAATAGGTTCCAGTAAAAGATAATCTATGGCCTCTTCTGCAGTTTTATTTTGAATAAATTCAATTTCCGATTTTCTGGCACCAAATAAACACCGGTTAAGTAAATGTTTTGCGTTAGTAAATCCGAGCTCGCCATTTTTAGGAGTTAAACTTAAAATGCCAGATTTGAGTTGTACTTCGGTATTCTCCATTTTTTTAAATTATAGTCTATAGTATTCATAACGACAATTAGAGATTGTTTTAGTTTAGTGTTTTTAATTTTCTAATGTGGTTAAATTTATGTTGTTTACAACTTAGTAGTTGTTCTTTTTTTAAAAGCATTAATTTTAAACCAAAATCAAATATTTTGAAATTTACTTTTTTGCCACATTATACTTTTATTTTGTACTATTCTTGCTCTTGTAATTTATTAAAGTATTAAAAAAGTACATAGATAAAATACTTAGAAAGTAAATTTATCGTTCAAATTAAAAATGAAACCATGAAACAAATCGTATTTTCTACATTACTCTTTTTAGCGGCGATTTCCGTAAACGCACAACCTACATTCGATGTAGGAATAAAAGCAGGAATTAATATTTCGAAAATGAGTTTTGATATCGATAATTATTCGTCTGAATCTATATTAAAGTCACATGTTGGAGCTTTTGGTCGAGTGGGTTGGGGGCGTGTTTTTGTTCAGCCCGAAGCTTATTTTAGTGCAAAGGGTGGAGATTTAAGTGCAGGTATTATTCAAACGGCTACCTCTTTTAATTATAGTACGGTTGATGTGCCAATACTTTTTGGTGTTAAATTAATTAAAGGAGATGCTTTTGATTTTCATGCGGTTGCAGGACCAGTATTTAGTTTTTTAACTTCAAAAAGTATAGAAGGCGATAAATTGCTTACCAAAGAATATTACGAGGATAATTATATTGGATTTCAGTATGGTGTTGGAGTCGATATATTGTTTGTAACGGTGGATGCCAGAATGGAACATGGAAGTAATAATTTATACCAGGCTCCAAGTTTTGATGGGAAAAACCAAACGTTTATGGTATCTGTAGGATTTAAAATATTCTAATAAAAAAATATTTGTATTTATAGAGGCTTCATTATTTGAAGCCTTTTTTTATTTGGTTTCTTCCAATTCGCCTTCCTTTTCAACTTCTTTCTTTTTGAACCAAATTTTAGGATTTAACTGGTTTTTATATTTGGTAAATAGCTCTTTACCAACCAATAATCCACCCGACCAGAAAACCAATTCCATTAAAATTAAGCTTGTAGTTGAGGCGATTACTTTAGTTTTTGTAGGCAAATCGAACAGGGGAATAATAAATGTTGCAGCGAAGAATACCCCAGAAAAAATCATCAGGAAAATCCCCAATCTTATCTGCCAATTTTTTGATTTCTTCATTTAATTAGAAAGTTTAAATAAAACAATAAAAGGGAATCTGGTTTTAGTCAAATTCCCTTTTTATAATAGTTAGTTTGAAATAAATTAGTCAATTCTTTTGGCTGCCCAGTTAATTGCGTTTTTAATATGATCGATAATCAATCTGTCCTGGAAAGCTTCGTGAGTGTGACCGAAAACAGTGTAGAAAGACCGCATTCCGTCTTTTTCGTTCCACCAAATTAATGGGTGGTCATTCATTTTCCATTTGTCATCTTTCGCTTTAATTGTACTCTCGTCTAAACGAGCAAGAATATTTACATGAGGGCGAGGATTTTCTTTGAATGAATACCATTCGTCAATGGTTGTATAAGTCTCTTTTCCTTCAAATGGTTTCATCGCCGGGTGATCGAAATTCTCAAAAATAACGGTCGCCTTTTGTGCTGGTGGATGAGTTAAGAAATAGCCGGTATTTAAATTGCCGTAGAATTCCCATTCATATTCAAAATCGGCAGCAGCATGGATTCCAACAAATCCTTTTCCGCTTTTCATAAATTTTTCGAAAGCCTCTTGTCCTTCAACTTCTATGGCATCGCCTGTAGGATTTAGAAAAACAGCAACATCAAAACGAGCTAAAAACTCGTCTGTAAACAAAGTCGCATCTTCGGTTGCAGTAATCACCCAGTTTTGTCCACGGCTATTGTCCGAAAGCATTTTTAATCCCGAAGAGATTGATGCATGGCGAAAACCAGCAGTTTTACTAAAAACCAGAATGTTAATTGGTTTTTCGAATTCTTGATTTTTCTGCGCATTGCTGGCAGTGTTTATCATTAAAAAAGAAAGTAGTAATAAAAGTAAGTTCCTCATTTGATTATTGATTTAGGTATTATTTAAGTGCAAGAATAGTAAAAAGAACAGAAGTTGAAAAAAGTTTTCGTGTATTTTATTGACTAATGTTTAAACTTTCCTCTAAAATAGAGTAACTATTTGGCCCCTCGTTAAACAATAAATCTAAAATACTCAGGTTCGGTGTGAACCCAAATTTCTCAGAAAAAACCTGAGTGTAAGGAACTTCATTATAATTTGTATCTGTTTGAATCTTGTTTTTTGGAGAAATAGTTTCTCGAAAATTCAAAGTATTTTCCGGGATGGATTCAAAATCGGGAGTAAGTTTTGAACTGTTTTCAATTTCCAGTAATTCACAAATAGTTGTATTGATAGATTGATTTAAATCCAATAAATACTTCGTTTTCTTTTCAAAAAGGGGTTGAATATCGTCTTTGTAATATTCAAAATAGGGTGATGAATTATAGGCTGAAAATATAGTTCTCCACTGGTTTCTCTGCCATTCCATATCGTAAGCAACTTTCAAATCCTTGATAAGGATTTTTGGTCCACGCCCTTTTATTACCGGAACAATTAAGGTTATCTGCCCATTTCCTCCCAAAACTACACAACGGTTCCGGTAGGTTTGTTTGTTGAAATGTTCAAATTGTTCAATGTAAACCTCGGGGTGTGCAATGTATCTGGCATAAAAATGTATGGGCGCAAAGTAGGCTGTGCTAAGAAGTATTTTTGTTTCCTGATTCATGTGTCAAATATCAGAACAAATCTACAATTAACATTACATAGGACTGAAAAATTCAACTTTCCCACATTTCGGGCAAAGGTATAAATCGAAAGATTCCCTGTTTTGAATTATTTGTATTAGACCACCTTCATAAAAGTCGTAGTTCCCGGTAAATTTCATTGGAATTCTGCATCTTAGGCAATCTATTTCTCTACTTCCTTTTTTTTGTTCTTCAAATATTTCAACAACTTCATTTTCCGTGAAACTGTAGTTGCATTTCCAACATAAATTGAAATTTGATTCAACTTCCGATTGACAATTTGGGCAGGTTTTCATACTAATATAGTTTTATCTAATTATAATTTTTTCAGAGAAAACATTTCCATTATTATCGAATACTTTTGCAATATACATACCGGGCATAAAACCTGTAACATCCACATGCAGTAATTTCGTATTCAATGAAGAATTTCTGACAATAGTTTTACCGGTAAGATCAAATATTTGAAATTCTATAATGTACTTATTTGATAAAATATTTAGTTGTGTGCTGGCCGGATTTGGATAAATTTGATACTGAACTTGATCGGCTAATATACGCGTACTAACGGTAGAGCATTCTCCTAACATATTATTATCCAGCCAATTTAATCTAACCGAAATCCAGTCTTGTAGCTTTTCAACTTCACCTTCGTACGTTGTTGCTTGAGCTCCTACTTCTGGTGCACCAACATTTCTGCCTAAAACATCCCATTTTTGGAAGTGTTTGACCTGTGGATTTTTCACCACATTATAAAGAGAATCAATTATTCCATAAATATTGTCGTCGCTTAATATATTTGAACGGAGGTCGAAGTAGTCGCAATTAACCTGATTTTTAAAAGTATCATCGTAAAACAGGCGGGTCATCCAACCGGGGGATTTTACTCCAGGATTACAGTTGTTTACTTTGTAGGCCCAGCCTGATCCATCAGTGGCTTTAAAAATGTAACATTCGTTAATGTTTTTCCATGCCCAGTCGAAATCCCAAACGGGGCCAGCCACTATTTTTCCATTTTTATCTTTGTGGAAATAGCGGCTTTTTTTGAAGCCATCATTATTCCGCGAAATTTCGCTTACCAGAAAATAGTCGATAAAACTTTTTACATCAATATAGTTTGGATATCCTTGAACTGCATCCTTGTAGTTTGCACTGTATAAAGCCTGTTCAAAGGAAGTTACATAGTTTTTTATGTAATTCTTTTGTTGATTGACCAATTCGTCCCAATCAGGATCGTGATAAACAAAATGCACTTTAAAATCGGGGTGGTTAATTGGAGAATAGGGCGATTCCCAGCTGTCGTTGTTGTTCCAGTAATCAATTTTAAAAATATATCCACCTGTTAGTTCTTCGCCTGCAATATCCTCTTCTTTTAATTTGGCGATGTCTACCCTGTTTTTATCTCGTTTTATTTTTTCGGTTAAAATATAAATTCCCTGGTACTGGTTATTTACAATTACATCAACCAGTCTAGCCCGAGGTGCGTAATGTCCTAGTCGTTGAAATAAAGTGTAACCCAAAATATTTCGCATAAAGGATTTGTCGTTGTAATTGGAGAGCAAAATCCAATCGTTTTCCTCTGGCATTCCTAGTAAAGAGACATTTAAGTTAGATCCGGTTGCATCGCGGGTTTCAAAAAGAAAAGGTTTTTGCGGATAATTCTGTGAAGAACTGCCTCTTAGTTCTATTCCAATATATCCGTTGTATTCATTAGCATTGTCGGTAAAATGATTTAGCCCATTTGTATTGGAAATTATTTTCATATTTCCGTTAACCTTTGGATCGTTAACAATTGTTTGTCCCTGAGTATTAATAATAACTAAAGGCAATTCAGTTGAAAAGGTATTTACGTTTTGTCCCCTTGAAAATGTAGAGAACAAAACAAAACAAGATAAAAATAGAACAGAATATATTTTTGAAATATTGGCCATTTCTAAAAGTTATTTTGGTTTTTAGCCTCTACTAATTTTTAATAAATTTAATTCTGTATGTAGAAGAATTTCCAGTTTTTAATTGTATAAAATACAATCCTGCGTTTATTTTTTGCAAATTAAATTTATAACACGAAGAGTCGCTATAAAAGGTATCTGATAGAATTATTTGTCCGGTGGATGAAATAATTTGGTAGCTCCATTTTTCGGAATTTTTATTTTGAGGTAAATCAATGGTAATTTCGTCAACTGCAGGAATTGGGTAGGCTTTTATATTGCTTATTCCAAGTTGATTATTGGCCGTATTACTGTTGTCAATACACCCTACTACACTAAATTCGGCAAGGGTAGTAAAGTTATTGTCGTTTTGTTCCGATAGCGATTTGAATTTAATATATCTTCCATTGGTTGCATCAATTGAAACTTTCTTGGAACCGGCACCACTTTCAAAAGCTCCCTTTTCTGTTACAGTTCCCCAATTCGTTTTATCATTCGATACATAAAACTCGTAATCTTTAATTCTTCCGTTTGCACTACTTTGCCGTGGAAGGTAGATAAAACTACTTAACAAGTATTCCTTACCCAAGTCAATACGAATTTCGTGAGGTTGGCCCGGCGAATTATTATACCATTCGGTGTGCCAAAAACTGTCAGGATCTCCATCGAAAGCATTAATAGCTTTTCCGTCTTCTCCGATAACTTCTTCACTATCGGTATAAATTAGTGTCCAGTCTCCTTTGTCCAATTCTGCTGGATTATTGCAGTCGTTAACTGATGGACATGTTGTTGCAGAAACCATTTCAGAAATTGTTTTTAC
>JABMPI010000396.1 GCA_013203755.1 Bacteroidota bacterium | reverse complement strand
CCCGAACCAATAGCAATTTTACTTTGATTTACATGATAACCCGCTCCATGGGGATTTGACTCAATACCCAACAGTTCATTTATTCGTACTTGCTGATGAGGTTCTAATATATTTTCGAAAGCATAATCTACTGAAAGGGTAAATAAAACCGATCCCAAAAAAATTAGAGAAATTATACTGTAATTGGTTAATCGTTGACGAATACTGGTAAAAAGAACTATTATTGATCCTAAAACCGAACCTGCAACAACAACATCTGTAAGTTCATATTTACCTTTCAGAAATAGGTTTATAATAAAGAAGAGTACAAGACTTAATAAATAGGTTAAAAACACTCGCACAAACTGATTTAACTTTGTGTTTAAGGCTAAATACACAACCAAAACAAGCCCTAATAAGACAAGCCCTAACGTTAGGTTTGATATAATTAATGCAAGTACAAAGAGCACGGCAATTAATAATCCAAAGAAAAGTACTAATCCTGTTAAACCTTCTCTATATAAAACAAAAACAAACGAGAAATAAACCAAAGCAGAGCCGGTGTCGTTTTGAAGAAGAATAAATACTACGGGTATAAATATAATTGCAAAAATAGTTGCCAGCGATTTTATTTTTTGAATTTTAAAACCAAACGAACTCATGTACCTTGCCAACACAAGTCCGGTTGCAAACTTCATAAATTCAGAAGGTTGAAACCCAAAACTTCCAATTGTAAACCAGGATTTTGCCCCGTTAATTTCTCTTCCGAAAACTAAAACAAAAAATAATAAGACAATTAGAATCCCATACAAAATGTACGAAAATTGAACATAGAAATTAGTATCAATCAGCAGAATAATTAAACCAATAGTCAGTGCTGCCCCAATCCAAATTAGTTGTTTCCCATAGCGTTGCGAAGTATCAAAAATACTTTGAAACTCTTCGTTATAAACGGCTGCGTAAATATTCAACCAGCCCATAAAAACTAACACCAGAAATAACAGGATGGTCACCCAATCAATATTTGCCCACAAGTTATTTCGTTTCGGCATACTATTTTGGTTGATTTGGGTTTAACACATTAGCATCCATCATTCTTTTCTCAGTATATTTTCTTCTTTTAGAAATTGATCTGGTAAGATACTTTTCCATCATTAAACTTGCCATGGGTGCCGCGTACCTCGATCCCCAAACTCCATACTCAACATAAACAAAAATTGCAATTTGCGGGTTTTCTTTTGGTGCAAAAGCCACAAATACAGAATGGTCGGAACCGTGTGGGTTTTCAACCGTTCCTGTTTTTCCGCAAAAATCAATACTATCTATTTTTATTGATGCAGCCATGCTGCCCATCGTCACTTGTTGCATACCCTCAATTATGGGTTCAAAATGTGTTTTATCTATCAACGAATTAACTCTTGTTTTAAAGCTTTGTGAAATAGTATCATCTTCAATTCCTTTTATAATATGTGGACTAAAGTAATATCCACGATTAGCCAAAACTGCTCCATAATTTGCCATCTGCAATGGAGTAACTCCTAATTCGCCCTGTCCAATTGCCAGAGAACGAACGGTCATCGCATTCCAATGCCCTTCCCCATAAATTCGGTTAAAAAGAGACTCTGGAGGTAGATCTCCCTTTAACCCATTGGCAAAATCGCTACTTAAATTTTTCCCTATTCCAAAGCTTTCAACGTAATTTCGCCAAACATTAAAACCTTCAGCAGAAGTTTTATAATTGTATAAAATAGACCGAAATGTATTCCACAAAAACGGATTACATGATTCTCGAATGGCATCTACTACATTAGCAGGAGAAACATGGTCGTGCGTACACCGAATTGGAGAAGACCCCTTCCCGTAGCATGCAAAGCGAGTATTCAAGTTAATAACCTGCTCCTGCAAACCAATTAATGTATTTATTGGTTTGAAAGTAGAACCCGGAGGATATTTCGCTTGTAATGATCTATTAAATAACGGTTTCAATGTGTCGGATAAAAGAGCAGCATAATTAGCTCCTCGTACTCTTCCCACCAAAAGTCCCGGG
The DNA here is from genome assembly GCA_013203755.1 of Bacteroidota bacterium. GTDB lineage: Bacteria > Bacteroidota > Bacteroidia > Bacteroidales > Prolixibacteraceae > Draconibacterium. Next base: position 15,402 of record JABMPI010000396.1, on the reverse strand, counting down.
TCGTAAGTTGGGGCACTTACCATGGCCAGAACCTCACCCGTAGAAGGCTCAATTGCAACAACACTTCCTTTTTTATTTCGAAAAAGCTGTTCTGCATAAAGCTGCAATTCTAAATCGAGTGTTGAAGTAATATTTTTACCGATCTGTGCAGGAACATCCTCACTTCCATTCCGGTAACTTCCTTGAATTCGATTGTGTACATCTACTAAATTCTTTTTTACTCCCTTAACCCCACGGAGTTGCTTTTCGTAAGTTTTTTCAATTCCGCTAATACCAATATAATCACCCGATTTATAATATTCATCTTTTTTAAGATCTGCTCCAGTTACTTCCCCAACATAACCTAAAGCATGCGCTGCCGCAGTACTTGAGTATTCGCGCAAAGTTCTCGATTGCGTATGAAACCCTTCGAATTTATACAATTGCTCTTGCAAAACAGCAAACATTTCGGGTGAAATTTGTTTGATTAATGTAGATGGTTTGTATCTCGAATATTTTTTTGTTTTTTGAATGCCAGCCTCCAAATCACTTTTTGATATTTGCAATAAATTACAAAATAGTGTTGTGTCAAATTTTCCGACTTCACGAGGTGTAATTAATAAATCGTATGCAGTTTTATTGTAAACGAGTAATTTTCCGTTTCGGTCGTAAACCAAACCGCGCGCAGGATACTGCACTACTTCGCGCAGTACATTATTTGTGGCAAACTGTTTATATTCCGAGTCGAGTACCTGCAAGCGAAACAGACTGATAATAAATATCAGACCAACAACTGCAAAAACAGCTATTACTAAAAAACTTCGTTTCGAATTAATATTCACCCTAAAAAAAATTAATCTCTGAAAACTATAAACTGACTTAAAACTATAAGAATTATTGAAAATACAGAACTTAAAAGAACTCGAACCAGTGTTTCGAAAAAATTAGCAAGCGTAAAAACTTCGACATAAAACAAAGCCAAATGATGAATGACAACCATAATGGTAATATAGCTCAAAAACCATCGGATTTTGTTTTGTGCTAATCCAGGGTAGTCGTTTCGATCTTCTTCGCGATTGGAGATTACCCGTATTACAATTGGCCGTAAATAAGCTACAAAAACCGTTGCAAAAGAATGAACACCTAAACTATTTGAAAAAACATCTACCGTAATACCCAATAAAAAAGCCAACAAAAGAACCATGTAACGTGGTGAACTCACAGGAAGCAACAAAACAAATAATACATAAATGTAAGGGTTTACAAAACCACTAAATTGTACTTGGTTTAGTATTAAAACCTGGGTTAATACCAGGCCGGTAAACATTAATATATATTTAATTATTTGTCGCCACATCGCTAATTGAGTTCTCCAATTCTATTAATTCCTCCTTTTTCAAATTCTCTATAATATTTACAAAACGAATGGACTTAAAATCGACAGCCAACTTAATTCTGATTTTATAAAAACTTTCACCTTCGGGCTGAGTAAAAGAGTGAATAGTTCCAATCATTAATCCTTCAGGATAAAAAGAGGAATACCCGCTTGTAACTATTGTATCACCTTCAGCCAGTTTAACATGAAAAGGTATTTCTTTCAAATTTGCCATTTGGTAATTACTACCATCCCATTCAATTGGAACAAAGAAATCGCTATTTTTCAATTTTCCAGATGGTCCCCACCGGCTATTCAAAACAGAAAAACCATAAGCGTATGATTCAGAAACACTAGTAATGACACCAACAATTCCTAGTGGCGACACAATCCCCTGGTCGGGTTTTACACCGTGCTTTCGCCCTTTGTTTAAGGTTATATAATTATGGATTTTATTAACCGAATTATTGATAATCTGCGCAGAAATGTACCGAAAAACTGTGTCAGCTTCGTTTAAATTTAAGAACAATGAATCGGTTGAAATCTCCATCTCTGAATTCAATTGGAGAAACGTTTTTAGTTTCGCATTCTCTTCTGCTAAACTGCGATTCACTTTTGCCAATTCGAAATATTTAATCACCGAATTAAACGAATTATAAACCGATGCTGTAATTCGATTTGATGAATTCAGGTATTGTACTTTCTGATATTTATTAAAGTTAAAAACAAACACCAGCGAGACTACTTCTAAAAATAGAAAAAGCAGAAAAGCGTAGTTGTTTATTAAATACCTGAGAAGACTTCTCATTGTTTTAAAAAAGTTCTAACTATTACCTAATCAAGAAAGAGAAATTATCTACATTTTTAAGCGCAATACCCGTTCCACGAACAACTGCTCTTAACGGGTCTTCTGCAATATGAAATGCAATACCAATCTTATCCGACAACCGTTTATCGAGTCCTTTTAACAAGGCACCACCACCGGCAAGCCAAATTCCTTTAACAACAATATCGGCATACAATTCTGGAGGAGTTTGTTCTAAAGCACTTAATACTGCAGTTTCAATTTTTGAGATCGATTTCTCTAAACAATGTGCAATTTCCTGATACGAAACCGGAACTTCAATTGGCAAGGCTGTCATTTGGTTTGGCCCCTGAACAACATAATCTTGCGGTGGTTCTTTTAGTTGAGACAATGCCGAACCCACATGAATTTTAATCTCTTCTGCTGTACGTTCTCCAATTTTAATATTGTGTTGGTGACGCATATATTCCATAATATCTGCAGTTAAATCGTCACCCGCAATTCTGATAGATTTATTGGTAACTATCCCACCTAAAGATATTACTGCAATTTCGGTAGTACCACCTCCGATATCTACAACCATATTTCCTTCGGGTGCTTCCACATCAAGTCCAATTCCAATGGCTGCTGCCAAAGGTTCATAAATCATATAAACCTCGCGCCCTCCCGCATGTTCCGATGAATCGCGTACTGCACGAATTTCAACTTCGGTACTTCCCGATGGAATAGCAATTACTATTTTCAGTGCCGGAGAAAACATTCTGGGTTTCGGATTAATCATTTTAATCAATCCCCGAATCATCTGTTCCGCAGCGTTAAAATCGGCAATTACACCATCGCGCAATGGCCGAATTGTTTTTAAGTTCGCATGCGTTTTCCCCTGCATTTGCTTGGCCTTTTCGCCAATAGCCACCATTTTCCCGGTTTTTACATCAATGGCAACTATGGACGGTTCGTCAACCACAATTTTATCGTTATGAATAATAATTGTGTTGGCTGTTCCCAAGTCCATTGCAATCTCTTGCGTTAAAAATGAAAATAATCCCATTTTAATTTACTGTTTATCTATATTTAAAAGCGTCAAAAAAAAATCCTAGTGTTTAAAATGTCTTCTTCCGGTAAATGCCATTGCAATTCCAAATTCGTTGCAGGCTTCAATTACCTCTTCATCGCGAATACTTCCACCTGGTTCAACAATGTATTTAACCCCATATTCGTTGGCTGCTTCAATACTATCGCGGAAAGGGAAAAATGCATCAGAAATAAGTACTGAATTTTCGATATCCACTCCCTCTTTCATTTTAAACCGTGGCATAGTTAAATACCTCAAACTATCTAAGCGGTTTGGTTGTCCCATTCCTGCGCCAGTTAACCAAAACGAACCATTTTCTCCCTCGGTTACTATTGCAATTGCATTACTTTTTAAATGTTTACAAGCGGTAATTCCAAATTTGGCTAAACTTTCTTTTGTTGCACCAAACTCTTTGCTTGTTACTGTTTCCAATTTCGCATCCATTCCTTCGTCCTCGTCTTGCACCAGCATTCCACCGCTAATAGAACGGTATAATTTCTCACTTGTTATTTCATTTTTTACAGGAATGGCAAGTATCCTCAAATTTTTCTTTTTACCGAAAACTTCCAAAGCTTCATCGGTATAAGAAGGTGCAATAATAATTTCCACAAATTTTTTGCTGAACCATTGCGCAATCTCTTCTGTAACCCCTTCTGAGAAACAGATAATTCCGCCAAAAGCACTAATTGGATCACCTGCCCATGCCATTTCCAACGACTGCATAATATTCCCGGTTACCGCTAATCCACAAGGATTAAGGTGTTTTATAACCGAAACGGCAACTTTACCTTCGATATGATTTACTGAATGATATGCATCGCTGGCTGATTTCCAAGCTGCATCGGCATCCAGCATATTGTTATACGAAAGTGCTTTACCTTGCAAAACTTGTGCATCCGATAAAGAAACTTCCTCTGGAGAATTTTTAAATTTGAAAAATGTAGCTTTTTGGTGTGGGTTCTCGCCGTAACGTAAAACCTGACCATTATTCAGGCTAATTCTGTCGGTTCCTTCATCGCCACCTTCGTTGAAATAACTAAAAATAGCAGCATCGTAATGCGAGGAAACTGAAAACGCTTGGCCGGCATACCATTTTCTGTCTGCCATGGAAGTCTCACCATTCTTTTCTTCCAGCAATTCAAGAAGTGGTTTATATTCGTTTTGCGATGGAACAATTACCACATCTTTAAAATTTTTCGCTGCTGCACGAATTAAAGAAATCCCACCAATATCAATTTTCTCAATAATATCCTGCTCTTCTGCGCCAGAAGCAACAGTGTCTTCAAACGGGTACAAATCTACAATTACCAAATCTATTTCAGGAATATCATATTCAGTCAATTGGCTAACATCTCCTTGATTATCGCGACGTGATAAAATTCCACCAAACACTTTTGGGTGTAAAGTTTTTACACGACCGCCCAAAATAGATGGATAACCCGTTAAACTTTCAACCGAAGTAACTTCAACGCCCAACGATTCAATAAAACTTTTTGTACCTCCGGTACTTAAAATTTTAACATCTAACTCTTTAAGTTTATGAATAATTATATCGAGATTTTCTTTGTGAAAGACTGAAACCAAAGCAGTCTTAATTTTTTTATTATCAGCCATTTATTGGATTTTGCAGTTAAAAATGCAAAGATAAAAAAATCAATGTAGATTTTATTATAAAAAATTGAGCTTTCAAAAATTCTTTCAGAAATTATTAAGAATAATTCCAAATTCAGTATAGAGCTTGTAATCATTAAGATTAATTGACACTAATAGAGCAAGTTGGAGATGTAGGATTTAAACATTCAACTTGAATTAAAAAAAATACCATTTCTATCAAAACAAAAACTATTTTTACTTAAAATTAGCGACCATAACCATGCTTTTACTCAGGCTCATTTACGAAAGTTTTGCATTTGCCACAGGCTCTTTGAGGGCGAATAAATTGCGTACGTTTCTTTCGCTACTCGGAATTACTATCGGTATTTTTGCCATCATTTCGGTATTTACTGTAATTGATTCGTTGGAATCAAGAATTCGTGAAAGTTTAAATGGATTGGGAAGCAACATGGTTTACATTCAAAAAATGCCTTGGGCACCACCCGAGGGAGAAACAGAATATCCATGGTGGAGATATATGAACCGCCCGGTTCCTGAAATAGATGAAGCTGACGAAATATTACGACGAAGCGGTTCGGTAGAAAACACAGCATTCCTTTTTGGATTTATGCGTACAGCACAATCGGGTAGCGACAACATGGAGAATGTCACGATTATGGCAACCTCGCATGGTTTGCTTGACGTTTGGAATTTGAAAGTTGAAAAAGGAAGGTATTTTACAGATAGAGAAATGCGATCGGGTGCACCTGTAACCGTAATTGGAGCCGAAATTGCGGAGCAACTTTTTTCCGGATTAAACCCGGTTGGGCGCTCACTTAAAATTCAAGGTTACAAATTTCTGGTAATTGGGGTTTACGAAAAGAAAGGGCAAGATGCATTCGGAAATTCGATGGATAAAAATATCCACATTTCTGCAATGAAATCGTTTTATATGCTTGATGTAAAAAACCGAGACAGAGGGCAAACCATTTGTGTAAAGGCCAAACCCAACATCGATACAGATAAATTTAAAGCAGAACTTGAAGGAATTATGCGCACTCTGCGGCGTTTAAAACCCATGGAAGAAAATGATTTTGCATTGAATGAGGTTAGTATTGTTGCCAGCCAATTCGACCAATTTTTTGTTGTTTTTAATTTGGCAGGTTGGATAATTGGAGGATTCTCAATCTTAGTTGGCGGGTTCGGAATTGCAAACATTATGTTTGTTTCGGTTAAAGAACGAACAAAAATTATCGGCATTCAGAAATCTCTGGGAGCTAAAAAATATTTCATCTTACTTCAATTTATTTTCGAAGCAATTATTCTTTCTATAATTGGCGGAGTACTTGGATTAGTCCTCATTTTTGCAGGAACCCAAATTGTTTCTTATGTAAGCGAATTCGAAATTGTATTAACCACAGGAAACATAATTAAAGGATTAACGATTTCGAGTGTTATTGGATTTATTGCAGGTTTTATGCCAGCACGCTCCGCAGCAAAATTAGACCCTGTTATAGCAATAAATTCGGTTTGATTTTTATTGAACCTTACAACAAACCAAAAAACATATTGCCAATCAGTAAATAAATTATTAAACCAAGAATATCATTCATTGTAGTAATAAAAGGACCGGTTGCCAGTGCCGGGTCGATTTTAAAACGATTTAATACCATTGGAATGACAGTTCCGAAAAAAGATGCAAACAAAATAACGATAAATAAAGACAATGAAACTGTATAGGTTAGAGCCATTTCTCCTTGTTTAATATAATTGTAGAAAAATATTAGAACTGCAAAAATTGATGCCGTTGACAATGCCACCAAAATCTCTTTTATCAATCTCCGGGAAGTTGTTTCTACATCTTTAACACCACTGGCAATACTTTGCACCACAATCGACGACGACTGAACCCCAACATTTCCGGCCATCGCAGCAATTAGTGGGATAAAAAAGGCCAACTGTGTAAACTCTTTTAGCGATTCCTCGTGAGACCTTAAAACCACCGCACCCAGAATTCCCCCTAATAAACCGATTAACAACCATGGAAACCGTGCGCGCAAAATCTCCCAAACTTTATCGCCCGGTTCAACATCGCCGGTAATACCCGAAACCATTTGGTAATCTTTTTCTGCCTCTTCACGAATAATATCAATTACATCATCAAAAGTAATCCGCCCTTTTAAACGGCCAATATCATCAACAACCGGTATTGCTACCAGGTCATATTTATCCATAAGTTCAGCAACCTCCTCCTGACGTGCATCGGTGTTCACCTTCATAACATCAGCATCGTAAATGTTTGATATTTTGGTATTCGTTGGGGTCAAGATTAGCTTTTTCAAAGAAAGTACACCCTTTAGTTTCTGGGAATCGTCTACTACATAAATATAATATATTTCATCTACCTCTTCTGCCTGAATACTAATTTCCTTTAAACACGTTGCAACGGTCCAATTTTCGTTAACCAAAACCAACTCTTTGGCCATAATACCCCCGGCAGAATCTTCGTCGTACTCCAATAAATCAACAATATCACCAGAATGCTCAACATCTTCAATTTCATTTAAAACCTCCTTTTTAACATCCTCGTCTAACTCTGCAACCACATCGGCTGCATCATCAGAATCCATGTGTTCGATAAATTTACTTGCAATAAATTCAGGAGGTAAAACTCTCAAAAACCTTTTCCGATCATTATCCGGGATTTCCATCAAAACATCGGATGCTTTCTCGCCGTCGAGAAGCAAATAGATAAATTTAGCTTCTTCAACAGTAAGGTCGTCCATCGCTTCGGCAATATCTGCCGGATGGAGATCCATCATTATTTCCGTGACCTCCTTGGTTTTTTTATTATCAACGAGTTCTCTTAAAAGTTCAATACTTTCTTTTGTAATTTCAAACTTCATACTTTACAATTTTTCCAGGTTTTCAATGGCAACAGTTAAATCAATAAAATCTTGAACAGAAAGTTGCTCTGGCCTTTTTGTTGCATAATTTTCCGGAAGGTTTTCGCATATTGCTTTTAAAGAATTCCTCAACATTTTACGCCTTTGATTAAAAGCAGCCTTTACTACTTTTACAAAAAATACTTCGTTGCAAGGTAATTCTGTCCTACTGTTCCTTTTTAACCGAATAACTGCCGACTTCACTTTAGGCGGTGGATCAAACACATGTTCTGATACCGTGAACAAATATTCGATACTATAATAAGTCTGAAGCAAAACACTTAAAATACCATAGGTTTTTTTCCCATGTCCACCTGCAATTCGCTCGGCAACTTCCTTTTGAATCATCCCAACAACTTCGGGAATTCGGTTTCGGTTTTCTAAAACCTTAAAAAATATTTGAGATGAAATGTTGTAAGGGAAATTCCCAATTATACTAAAATCGCCCTGAAATTTTTCGGCAAAATCGTATTTCAAAAAATCTTCTAACCAAATGTGTTCTAATTCCTGAAGATTCTCTCGCAGGAACCGAACCGATTCGCGATCAATTTCAATTGCATGAAGATTAATCTCTGGTCGTTTGAGTAAATACTGAGTTAAAACTCCCATTCCTGGGCCAACTTCCAGAACGTCTCTGGTATCAGATCCAAGACTGTCGACAATTTTTAACGCAATATTCTGGTCTATTAAAAAATGTTGACCCAAATTCTTTTTTGCTTTTACAAAACTCATTACTCTCCGCCTCTTTCGTTTCTATTACCACTAAGTTGCCTTTTTATGGAAATTAACCAAACAAAATTTATATTTTTGTTCGCTACAAATCGCTGTTAAAACAACCTTTAATATCGCAACCCGAAAATAATAAATATTCGGGTAAAAAATATTCGGGCAAATATACAGCCTTTAAATTTAGGAAGCTTGAAACGACCAAATATTTCTATTTCCCAAAAACCGGGATTCTTTCATTTGGGAGTTACTTCTTATTTCGTTAAAATAAGACCATAAATAATAAGATGAAAAAAATAGCCTTAAAAATTCTGAAATTCCTGGCATTCTTTGGCCTCGGAGCCACTATCTTCTGGTACTATTACAAAGATCTGAATTTTGAAACAATTAAATCGGTTTTAAAAAACGATGTAAATTATTTTTGGGTTGTGGTTTCGTTAGTAATTGGATTATTAAGCCACATCAGCCGCACTTTGCGCTGGGGATTAATGATAGAACCAATTGGACATAAACCAAGGTTTATTAATTCTTTTTTAGCGGTGATGGTTGGCTATTTAATGAATCTAGCACTCCCACGAATGGGGGAAATTTCCAGATGTGGCGTTTTATCGAAATACGAAAAAATATCATTTACAAAGTTGGTTGGAACCGTTGTTGCCGAACGACTTGTTGATATGATTTCGCTTCTAATATTATTAGGAGTTGTCTTTTTCTCGCAATTCGGTAAAATGGTCCGGTTCATAAAACAAAATCCTGAAATTCAGGAAAAATTAAGTACTACGCTTACTTCGCCATATTTAATTGTGGGTGTAATTATACTTTTTATCCTATTTCTTGTATTTAGAAAGGCATTTAAAAACACCGCATTTTTCAAAAAAATTATCGGTATCCTAAAAAACTTTAAGGAAGGATTTATTTCCATTCGCTCAATTGAAAGAAAAGCTTGGTTCTATTTTCATTCCATTTTTATTTGGGGGATGTATTACATTATGCTTTACGTAATATTTTTTGCCTTCGATTTTACCCGCGACTTAAACCCAGTTGCCGGATTAACAACATTTGTAATGGCTAGTTTTGGAATGGTTGCCCCGGTGCAGGGAGGATTTGGCGCATACCATTTTATGGCAAGTGAAGCTCTTGCATTGTATGGGGTAGCTAAAATAAATGGTGGAATTTTCGCTTTAGTTGCTCACGAATCAATGACGGCAATGATTATTCTGATTGGAATAATTTCTATGCTAATTCTTCCGTTTATTAATCAACGAAATGATGTTTTGCCAGAGGAAAAAATTGAAAGCTAGTATCTAAAACATTCGTATTTTGAACTTGGCACTTGAAACTCAGATAAATGAATACCGAACTTTTTATTTCGCGCAGGTTATTTTTTGATAAAACAAACAAACAATTTTTATCGCAAAAAATAATTCGGATTGCACTGTTTGGCATTGCACTCGGATTTGCAGTTATGCTTATTTCCGTTGCAGTTGTTACAGGATTTAAGAGTGAAGTAAGAAATAAAGTTATTGGATTTGGATCTCATATTCAGGTTGTAAATTTCAATTCAAAAAATTCATACGAGTTATCTCCAATTTCAAAAAACCAACCCTTTTTACAGAAACTTGCAAATATTGAGGGAATAAATAAAGTGCAAGCTTTTGGTACTAAAACCGGAATGATTAAAACCGACGAGTACATTCAGGGCATTGTTTTTAAAGGGGTAGACAACACTTATAACTGGGACTTTTTCAAAAAAAATATAATTGAAGGCCGATTGCCACAGCTCAATGACACGACTCGAACAAACGAAATTTTGCTTTCGGAACAAGTTTCGAAATTGTTAAAATTAAAGCTAAACGAGTCGGCTGTATTTTATTTTATTCATGAAAATGAAACCTTCCCACGATTGCGTCAGTTCGATATTTGCGGCATTTATCGCACCGGCTTAGAAGAATTCGACAACCTTTTTGTACTTGGCGACATAAAACAAGTTAGAAGGTTAAACGATTGGAAAGAGGATGAAATTAGTGGATTTGAAATTGAAGTTAACGACTTTAACGACATTGAAAATATTGAACAGCAAGTAAGAAATACAGTTGTTGAATACAGAGAAGACAACAATACAATATTGCGAACTGAAAGTATTACACGGCTTTATCCTCAAATTTTTGATTGGCTATCTATACTCGATATGAATGTTTGGGTACTTCTGATTCTGATGATTTTGGTGGCTGGATTTAATATGATTTCGGGTTTACTTGTACTTATTCTCGAACGAAGTTCGATGATTGGTGTACTAAAAGCACTTGGCAGCCCAAACTGGAACATCAGAAAAGTTTTTCTTTACCTCTCTTTTTTCTTAACCGGCCGTGGTTTGTTATGGGGAAATATTATTGGCATTGGAATTATTCTTATTCAAAAAACATTTAATATTATAAAATTAGATCCCACTACTTATTATGTAGATGTGGTTCCTATGAATTTTTCTCTGGTTCACTTACTATTATTAAACATCGCAAGTATTTCTATTACAACCCTAATGTTGCTTATTCCCAGCTACCTTATTAGTAAAATTTCGCCCGATAAAACTATTCGGTTTGATTGAATCGGTTTCGCAAATTCAAGTTTCTCCTTTTGAGTTGATTAGAAAATGGCAACATTGAAGAAGCTATTTTTTGTATTTTTACCAAATGACAATTCTATCTCAAGATATTATAGATGCTTTTAATCAAAAACTTCCAGGCTCAGTCGCACATCGAAAAATGCTGCCCGAAAATCGAAATTTAACTATTCCTCCATCCGACAAAATACGTGTTAAAAACAGCAGCGTTTTATTGCTATTGTTCCCCGAAAATAATGAATTAGTTGCTTGTTTGATAAAGCGCCCAAAACACATGAGACACCATGCCGGGCAAATTGCACTTCCCGGGGGGAAGATTGAGGAAAACGAAACTGCTTTGGAAACAGCATTTCGCGAAACTTCAGAAGAAATAGGGATTCAAACCGAAAATATAAAAATACTTGGCAAACTCTCCGAACTTTATGTTGATGTTAGTCGCTTTCTTATTCACCCATTTATTGGATGGCTAGACGCAAAACCCAAATTCGAGATAAATAAAAATGAGGTCGATAAAATTGTCTTATTTCCTTTATTCAATTACAAAAACAATTTCGATCAGGTTGAATTGGAAACTAAAACAGGAAAACTCAATGTTCCTTGTATAAAATTTGAAGGCGAAATAATTTGGGGAGCAACAGCTATGATTCTTTCAGAATTTTATGATGTTTTAGCACAACACGAGGCTATTCATCAATAACATTTAGAAAGTGGTTGTAATTGCCAGTTACCCGATTAACATAATCAAAAGCCTCTTCTCCTCTACAATATCCATAACGAACTACGGGGTCTTTGTAGTATTTTTCGGCCGACTTATTCCGGAGAAAAAAGGCTACGTTATCATCCCAAACATGACTATTTTTCTCGTATTTATTTGCCAACCGCTGTGCATCTTGCACGTGCCCCATTCCAATATTATACGAGGCCAGAACAAATTTAACACGCTCTGTTGAATCTGGGATAGATTCCATAAACTGATTATTCAGCCAATTCAAAAAGAGTATTCCTGCTTTAATATTTTGTTGCGGATCCTTGTAGTTTTCCACTCCAAGCCGTTTTGCAGTTGAGGGCATCAATTGCATCAATCCATAAGCTCCCACCCAGGAACCTGCATCAGCTTCAAATCTCGACTCATGATAAATTACGGAAGCAATTAATCGCCAATCCCAATTGGATTCGTTAGCCAGCTCCTTAATTATTTTATCGTACTGAGATATTTTTCCTCCTGAAATACTATGAAAATCGGAATCCATTCTTTTTGCTATTCTTGGGCTTTCAAAATATTTATGATAAAGTAAAGCGTATAAATTTGTCTCTTTAAAAGAGCTAATCCACTCGTCCATAAACCGTTTCCATTCATCCGAGTCTTTTCGAACTGCCCACGCAATATTCTGACCAAAACTTACTTTTAAGGAAACATCTAAATTCGAATAATACGTCTTATTCAACTTTGCTATATTTTCGTCGCAAACAGTATAATCAATTTTACCTTCCGCCACTAAAGCTACAAGTTGCTCAACTCCATAAATCGAGTCCTCTACAATGTCAATATTACTTCCTATTTCGTCAGAAAGATTAACCAATCGATTGTAGTACGAAGTATTTTTTTGTACGTATATTTTTTTGCCTGAAAGTTCTAAAGTTGAACTTATATATTCCGCACCTTCAATATTTCCGTTTTTTGCACGTTGTACCAAAACCTGTCTGGTTTGATGTATGGGAACAGTAAAATCAATTTCCTCGCTCCGCTCTTTAGTTACGGTTAAACTCTTAGCAACCAAATCGAATCGATTATTTTTTAACCCTTCGAATGTTTCACTTAAATTATTACTAACAACTATTTCAAGTTCCACTCCTAAATCCCTGCACAACTCCTGCAAAAGGTCGTATTTAAATCCCATTGGTTTGCCGCGGTAAACAAAATAGTTGGTTGAATTATAATCAACAACTGCCCGTAAAACACCAGAGTCTTTTATTCGCTGTAAATCATTTTTAATGTTGGCCTTTTCAGAATTGACATCCTTCTGTTTAGCTGCCCGATTACATGAAAACAAAATCATTATCGCCAAAATAAGGGATATGAATTTAAATGAGGGGAATTTATATTTGAAAAGTAGTATCATTAATCGTAAAATGCCCACGAAACTCCAAATCTATATGTAGACCGGTTCATTGGATAAGTGGGTGTTGTAATATATTCCCGGTTTATAAAATTAGTTCCTATATTCATCAAGTTAAAGAAGATAGTCGTTCTTTTTAACCGAGCATTTACATAAACATCCATATATGGGAAATTGCCATATTTTTTTTTGTTCTGAAGGTGAAATAACCCTGTTGATGGTGCATAAGCATCGGCGTAGTACTTTGTGTTGTATCTGGCATCAGCCCCAATTTGAGTATAAAGCACCTTTGATACAACAAACTGGAAATAAGTTGAAACAAACGCTGACAAATCGGGTAAATGAACCAAGTCTTGGTTTGAAGCTTTTTGCCACAATAACCGAGTTCTGAAATGCAATTTTCTATAATTGAAATCTTTATCTAAATACGCCGAAAGAACAATTAATTCCTTATTTGTTTGAGTTGGAATACCCAGCGTATCGTTATAAATAAAGTTATTTATAATTGCGTATTTCGCCCCAATTTTAAGTTTTCGTTTTTCTGAAACAAACTTACCATCGGCCGTCATACGTTGTTCCATGTTAAAGTTGTTATCCCACTTAATATGGTTCGAATAAAACTCTTCTTGAAATGGATCTGCCACCAAATTTTCAATTGATCCACCAAAAACAAGTGCTGCTAACGAATCGCTAAAGAAAGTAATTGGCTTCGAAATTGTTCCATTTAACTCGGTTTGCCCGATATTTCTACCAAGTAAATATATTTTCCCGTCAAAATTCCAATTCCAAAACTTACCTGTTTGTCTAAAAATACCACCACCAACAAATAGATTCGAATATTTAATTTCTTGTCTGTTAGATAACTCTGCGTTAATGCCAGGTGTTGATCCTCGCACAAATTCATGCCCTAAAAATGCACGTTTACCAAAACTAACTTTCCGGTTTCCATTCTCATATTGTTTTATCTGAAAAGTGTTACTTAATTTATTAAAACAAATGGAATCGTTTATATAGTCATCGCCATACCAACTATTATCCCAAAAAAGAGTATCATTTTCTTCCTCCTCCAAAAACTCCTGCTTGTGCCTCTCATACTGGAAAGAATACATAAGTCCAACAATGGGTCTGAAATATTCCAAAGAATCATTAATTTCAATATATTCTCCAATTTGATATTCACTATTATTAAAAAAATATGTACTGTTAAAACTACTTTTACTAGCATTTAAATTAACATTTAAATACTCAGTGGCTTCTGGTTCTAATATAGTGGTCTCATCAGTTAATCCTCCATTTTCCTCACTTTTAATTGAATTAGAAATAAAACCGGAATAAATATTCCAATTGTCTTTATTATAGCTTGAATAAAGGGTTACAAAGTTATTACTACTTTTCTGGTCATTATATTGCCCAACTGATTTTGCTTGATCAAAACGAAATGTGAAGTTTAAATATGGACTTGCATTTTGCGAGTGCAGTACGTTAAATCGCTGTTCGCTTTTACGTGCCTTATTTTCGCTTTGACTAAATTCGAGTCTCGTAAAAGGAGTGGTTGTATTATAGTATTCTATTGTAGCCGGGATTAATAGATATGCCTCCCGGGATTTTACAAACAAAAAATCTACGTTGGATTCTCTTCCAAAAAAATCATTATTTAAATACGGATTTCCGAAATTGCCCAAATAAGACGCCGTTAAAACCTCCTTATACACCGGGTGATAAAGATGAAATATATCAAGCGTGGTATCCAAGGTTATAGAGTCTTGGAATGCCCCGTAACCCTTCATATTCCACATTCCAATTCTAGAATCCATTTCGTTCTTTTTTGTTTCAAGATTAGTCTCCTCTTCCATCCCAGGTTCACCTTCCATTCTAAATTCATCTCTGGATTGCCCAAATATGATTGTTGGAATAAAAATAAGAAAACACAAAAGAATAAATATAAATTTTGCTTTTAACATGCAATTATAACTTAGCAACACAAAACTAAAAAAACCTTTGGAGTGCCAATTATATCTTTCAAATTTTTCACTATAATTAACACGTTTTTTTCAAATAAAAAAGCCCGTGCTCAAAAGAACACGGGCTTCGGTAAAGTTGGCAGCGACCTACTCTCCCACTGTTACGCAGTACCATCGGCGCTGGCGGGCTTAACTTCTCTGTTCGGAATGGG
>JABMPI010000395.1 GCA_013203755.1 Bacteroidota bacterium | reverse complement strand
AGTTTTTTGCTTTGTTGTGAATAAAAATAACTACGCCTAATTTCCCGGAAAGCTATCTGTATTGAGTATATATTCTTCATAATTAGTTGTTTTTTTTGATGAAAGTTTTTGAAGATACAAAATTTGAACTGTACATATTTAACAGGTAGAAACCATTTGGAATTTCAGAAATATTTAATGGATTTTTGTATGCTGAGTGAAGTATCATTTTCCCGTTTGAGTTAAATATTTTAATTGAATTGAATGCTTCTTTGTTTGCAAAATTTAATTCGTTTGAAGCTGGAACGGGGTAGATACTAAAATCAGAATTTTGTTCGATTGAAGTACTTGAAGTGGCAATATCGGAAGAGTCGAAAACCAAAAAGCTAACCGAGTATTTTTTTACCGCAAAAATTGAGTTTTCACTGTAATTCGCTTTGTACGGCGAAATCGTTTCAACATGTTCCGGTCCACCTCCAACAGTTTCAGATGTTAATCCGTTCACATAAAATTTCTTGTCGGTTTCGGCAATCGAATTGGCATAAACTTCATATAAATACACCTTTCCGGATTTGTTGCCGGAATTTAAACCAACATTAAATTGCATATTTTCCGAAGTTGGATTAATAACCACCAACCCGGTTTTTCCATCGCTAAAAGTTGAGCCATAAACGGTTAGCTCGTTGTTGCTTGTTGATGCATTCACCATTTGGTCGCCAAAACATTTCCCAAAATAATGATACATCATGTAAGCTTGCCGTACCGAATAATCTACTTGGTCAGGGTCGTCTTGAGCAAAAAGACCGTGTGTACCAACTTTCCATTTCCATTCGCCAACCCAGCGAGTTGCGAGCCCGTAATTGTTCTCAATAAATTTCCCAATTACATCGGCCGTAAAACAGGCGTTTATAAAAGTTGTAGTGTGTGGTCCGCGGCAGTTGTATTCTGTCATCGAAACAGGAAAATGGTCTTTCGGAAACGTTGTATTTCTTTCAATGCAAGCCTCCATTTGTTGTTTTATATCTGTTACCTGACCTGTACTTGCTAAAATATTCTCAACCGTAGCATCGTTTTCAGAAGTAAAATAGTTGTGAACCACTAAAAAGTCAGCGTGGTTTTTTACCTCTTTCATTACCTGATCGTTCCAGTCGTCACTTTTAGGATACATTACGGCACCAATTTTTATTGATGGATCAACGGCTTTCATTTTTTCGGCAAATACCCTTAAATCTTCCCCGTACTCTTTGCCCGTAACAATGCTTCCGTTTACATCATATCCTTCTTCCCAATTTCCATAACATTCGTTTCCAATTTCCCAGTTTTTAATTCCTGCCTTTAATTCGTTATTAAAATAGTTTACAAAACCAGCGGCATATTCAGCAGCTTGATTAACACGTGCTTCGCGGGTTCCCGATTCTGTAAATCCGTAACGCGCATAAAAATAATTCACTGTAACTGTTGCTTCTGCCTTTACTGAATCAATAAATACTGCAAACTCGCTTACTTTTAAAGCCGAGTTTTGTGTCGCATCAATTGGATTAATATCCACCAGAAAATTCTCGGGAATATTGCCGTCCCAGAAATACAAATTACTTCCACTCCCGGCGGGAAACCGAAAAGCTCCCATATTTGAATTTATGTAATTATCCAGCCTTTTATTTAACATGTCGCTGCCGCTTCTAAAAGTGGTATTCAGCCCAAGTTGGGTTGACAAAAAAGGTGCAATTGTATCTTTTAACGAAAGTTGAATGGTATGAACTGCCTGGCCGGTTTCCAGTTCTAATGCAATTGTTTCATCAGGCGAATTATAGGATTTACTTTTCCAGTTTTCAAGATAAAAATTCCTGTTTGCTGATTCTTGTGCTGATGCTAAATTGCCTGCCATTACTATAAATAGCAAATACAAACCAGATAATAATTGAGCCTTTTTAATATTCATTTTAAATTTTAATAATTGTAACGCTAAGCGTTTCATCGTAATTTTGTTGTCTTAGCTGCACCAAATATTTACCACTATTTAAATTGCCAAAATAGACTTGTCCCGTTTGGTTGTTTTTTTTGAATACCAATCTTCCCTGAAAATCGTACACCGTTAGGTTTACACTACCAAACGATTCTGGAACATTAAAATAATTTTTTATGAGATTTCCGATCTGCGGTGCTTCTGGCTCTGTTTTAAAATATGAGCCTGTTCCCAGGTTATTAATGTGGTTGTATTGTTTATCCCACCACAATTGTGCCTCACCAAAAATTTCTTCTTTTATATTTTTATATGCTAAATCGTTGTATAAATTTTTTGTTTGAAGGCTATCCTCTAAAAAATCGTACAGTTCGCCCTCCAATATATTATCCGGATTCCAGGACTCTTTGTCTGGCCTGTTGTTTGATGTTTTAAACCAAAGGGTTAATCGAAATCGGTTGTTACGGAGCGAATAGCTTGAATGGCCACTGGAACGGTATTCAGAGACGGAATAATTTTTTGTGATGTTGCCACCCGTTAAAATTGGTGTTAAATCGTTGCCGGAAAGGTGGGATGGCTTTTCATTAAAAACAAGCTTTGTTAGGGTTGGGTAAACATCGATAAAATCGACCGGTGTTTCGCAAATTGCTCCATTGTTTTGAGGGGAATAGATAATTAAGGGCGCATTTACCGCACTTTCGAAATTGGTATGTTTTCCCCACTGGTTGTGGTCACCCAAATGGTAACCATGGTCACCAAGTAGAACAATAATCGTATTCTCATCTAAATTCAGTTCTTCCAGTGTTCCTATTAATTTTCCAACCTGCGCATCAACGTACGACACGCAAGCGTAGTACCCATGAATTAATTTACGCTGCAAGGGGAGGTCTAAAATTCCATTTCCAAGGGAAACATCGTTATAGGTCCAAAGGTCTGGAATATCGTCGTACTGCGCTGGTTCGGCATGAAAGTAGGCATATTCAGGGCTTCCTTCCGCCATTTGTTGAAAGGGGGCAAGTTTTAACGAATCTCTTTGGTATAAATCCCAATATTTTTTTGGGGCTATAAACGGGATGTGTGGTTTTTTAAAACCAACAGCCAGGAAAAACGGGACGTCTGGTTGAGCAGCAAAAGTTTCAAGTTTCGAAATTGCATCCAGACAAATTTGCCCGTCGATATAACCATCGTCGCCAACGTTTTCAGGTCCCATTTCGGTTGCTGTATTTTCTGTAACCCGGTACTGACCTTTTACAAAACTGCCATATTCTGCAGGGTAATTATATTTAATGCTATAGGGTAAACTCCAGGAAATGGAGTCGTGTCCGTCATCTACATTTCGTGGGTCGAAAACTTTGCCAATTGCAGCCGTTGTAAAACCATTGTTTTTAAAATATTGGGGGAGTGTAATTATGTTCGGGTTCACATCACGAATGTGGGTAGTTAGATTTTGAATACCCGTTTGCGCCGGAATTTGCCCCGATAAAATACTTGCACGCGAAGGGCCGCAAACCGACCACTGACAATAGGCATGTTTAAAAATGGTTCCTTTCTCAGCCAGCTTATCGATATTTGGAGAGACAATCCTGCTATTTCCGTAGCAGTTGAGTTCGGTATTCAGGTCGTCAATAAAAATAAAAAGAACATTTTTTTGCTGCGAGAATAAAGTATTCGTAGAGAACAGAATTAAACCCCAAACAAAAAAAGGAATGATGCATTTATTCATTTTAACCATTTACTTGTAGCTTTTCAACAGCTCATTAATTTTCAAATAAGCTGGTTTTGGTTCATATTGATCATTAAAAAGACAACCGTCCCAATCTTTGTTTTGTGTGTCGTTTGCGCGAATATGCCAGAAATTTACACCTACGACACCACCACTCCGGTTATCGAGAATCGCTTTTGTAATTGCCTCGAAAGTAGTTGCCTGTTCGTTCAATTTATACTTGTTCTCTGGTTTTAGCCAAACATTAAATTCGGTAATATGAAATTCAAGATTATTTGCATGGCACCACCTTACAATTTGACCTAAACGCTCTATATTACCGGGTATCTTTTCCCAGCCCAAATCGATGTGTGCCTGCCACCCCAGCCCGTCAATACGTAAGTTATTTTCGCGTAAATAGGCTACCAGTTCTTTCATTTTCTCCCAGGTTGCTTCTTCAAGTGCTCCGTGCTGGTTTATAATTTGTTTCAGGTTGGGAGCAAGTTGGTTGGCAATGGTAAACGCTTGTTTAATGTAAATTGGGGGGCGCAAAGCGTGGGTTTCGTCAAAACCAATTTTTGGCCATGGGTTTTCCCATTTCTCAGTTCCTTCTTTGGGACCGAACCATCCGCCTTTAGAATGATCAATGGTTTCGTTTACAACATCGAGCCACAGTATATTTGAAACACCGTTGTATTTTTCACAAAGAGCTGTCATGTATTCTGCAAGCATAGTTTCTAATTCTTCTGCTGTGCGATTATCTTCCCTTGCCCATGGCGAGCATTGTGGGCTAATTGGAGCGTGCATTCGAATTACCTGGTTTTTGTATTTACAATGTTGTACCCAATCATCCGATTGTTCATATTTGTATTTACCGGGTTCGGGGTGAATGTACGATTGTTTAAAATCGTTCGCGGGTGTTACGTAACTAAATTCCCGATCAAGGATATTTACAGATTCTGTTCCGATGAGACTGTGATGGCTTGCAGATCCGATAAAAACATTTCCTTCGGGAAATACCTCAGCAACCAGCTCTCTAATTGTTTGTTGTAGTTGTTCCGGTTCTGGTTCCGGTTCAATATCCGAACCATTACAACAAATAAAAGGGAACAGTAATATAAATGAGAGGTATTTAAATCTTTTCATCAAACAAATTTTTGAGACTAATTAATTAATTGAGGTGTATACTTAGTTACTAACTTT
>JABMPI010000394.1 GCA_013203755.1 Bacteroidota bacterium | reverse complement strand
GTGCTCAATTCCCGAAAAGCTATCTGCATTGAGTAAATCGTTGAAGGAATCGGCTGACTCTCCAGTGAGAACGGTTGCTTTGTATTGCCCATTTAACAATTTATCTCTTAATTTTACCGAACAATCCACGTTTTCCGATGGATGTCGATTCACCAAAGAGATCACCCAATTCTTTCCATTTTTGTCAACAGTAGCAATAGCATCAACCACGGCAACAATATCTTTATAATTGGTTAGTTTGCTGACCGAGACTGATGCAGGCCAAAAATGTTTACTAACCAATAAAACAAACGAAGCTACTAAACTTTTCACCAAAGCATTAGATTTAATCAATACAGAAAAAGCCTTGGGAAACTCGCATGATATTAGCAGGTTAAAACTTATTGGTTCGAATTTAAGCTCGGTTACAGCACAAAACAATATTCGGGTAACGTATAAAACCAAACAACAAATTCAACCAAATTATAAGACCATAAAACTGAACATGGAAAACTATAATCAGCATTAAATATTTCCAATGATTTAATTAAAATATCTCATGTCCAAAATCAAATTATTAACGACAATAAAAACTCCGTTGTGGGTAACTTAAAGACATTCACATTGATAATGGCAGAGTGGTTGTACCCAACAAAATAATGAACAATTATAAGATTAATGATGAAATTCTTAGAAATATAAATTATTAAGAACACTATTGAATGGAATAGTTAAATATTCTTTCAGGTGTCCAGAATAAATTTAATAGCACTATTTCAAAAACACTTTTTAGCTTATATTTTTCCCTGACTTGTTTGTTTTACTTTTTCTTCAATACTATTTCGCGGTATAGTTTAACTCTTCAAACCAACAACTCAATAAATTCATCCAAATTTAGCTCCCCTTCCTTTTTTTCCTGAGCATCTTTCAAAGTATCTTTTCCAGCTATTCCAAGTGCTTTTATATTATCTTCAGAAGCATCAGACATATCAGAAGAATAGTTTCTTTTATCAAAAGGAACGTCAATTCTTTTGTAATGTACTTTTTCTTTTTTACCTAATGTTCCAAAAATTGCTTCCATTTGATAATGTACTGTTTCTGCTCCCCCATCCATCATAATATCAGGAATAGATTTGGCCCAATTAACCACACTCCACATTCCTGATTTTTCTACTTTAGGGAAATGTAATTTTCCGCCACCCGTTCCAACTGAAAGGAAAATCATATCTTTTGCTCCTGGATTCTTAACCTTCCCAAAATCTGTTTTCCGAGCTTCAACATACGCACACATGGCTGGATTATTGGCAAAAACACCACCATCCAGATTAATCATTTTTCGCCCGCTAGCCAGGTTAATAATATTAGCCGGCGGAAAATATGTTGGAGCTGCTGAGGTCGAACGAACTACATCCTTTATTCTAAAATCCCTGTCAGGTTTCGTTTCTCTGCTATGAAAAAACACAGCTGACTGACTTTCCATATCGTAGCTAGTTATAATACAGGGCTGTAATAATTCACTTAGCTTTTTATCGCCAAATTCCTCTTCAAAAATATTTTCAATATTATTTGGGTTGAATCTGGTTGCATTAAATAATTGGCGAAGCCCAAACCAACTTTTATTTTTTGAATCGTCGAAAATCAATCCCCCTTTTTCCACGTAGAACTCCAGAGCTTTTGAAGCAGGATATTTTGATGTAGGAACATCCTTTTCCTTTGATGGATTTGAAATCAAATAAAAACAGGTTAGTATTCCTCCTGTACTTGTTCCAACAATCAAATCAAAAAAATCGGCTAACCGCGCATTTTTGTTCTTTGATTTTTCCTGAAGTTTTTCTTCAACATATTTTAATACTGTTGCAGGAATTATACCTCTCATTCCCCCTCCATCGAGTGAAAGAATTCTTACTTTTTTATTCATAATAGTTAGTTCAATATTAGTTTATTGCACAGCTAATTCTTCCAGTTTAAATCCTTTTACCATGGCATTAATAATTAATCCCAAAACCAGGCCAATCAATTTGGCTTCCTGGTTTTCTGTGAGAACAGGAATATTAACAGCCTTGTTAATTAGGGGTGTTATTCTCTCTTCAATAACTGCAGCCTCTTCTTTTGATATTCCATTTGTACTATCTTTTACCAATCTGTAATACTCGTTGGGTAATAACCCGTATAACTTCTGGTCTATCCATTTAATAACTTTCACAAATACAATAAATTCCTTTTCTTCTCCAATTAGCGGGAGATTTATTGCTTTGTTTACTTTTTGGGCCAATGCATTTGTTTCTTCGTCAGAAAGCATTTTTTCATGAACATTCATGTCTTCATTGATCTGCTCAAGTTGATTTTTAGTAAGTACAATGTCTGCCATTTTACATTCTTTTAAGTTGAATAAAATTTTAAAATTATATACTACCTGAAAACTTATTTATTGATATTTTTATTTGAAGTTCTTTACCACAAAATCATACGCATTGTCGAAGCAAATCTTTTTCACAAAAGTTTCCACATCTAAATCAAACAATAATTTGCTTTTGTCCGGGTCGTTTTCAATAACTTCGATTAAATCGAGCCCCAACTGTTCAAAATTCATTACTGTTGGATATTTATTTAGCGGATCTATAAAACCATCAAAATCAGTCCCTAAACAAAAAGTTTGTGTAATTTCATTTTTAACTGTTAAATCAGGATCATTTGAATTTATTACTGCCAGCATCATTCCTTTAATATTTTGCCAAACGTAATTTGCATGTGTGTCTTCTTTGGTTATATCTTCTTTAGAAACTCCCAAAACACGTTGGTCTAAATTAATGCCAATTAATCCTTTCGATTTGTAAATATTTATTACATCCTCATCACATAAATTAATATTCCAATTATTGAATTTGTGTCCGTTACGTTCTGTGAAATCTCCATCTTCTTCATCTTCCATTCTATCTATTAATTGTTGCAATACTATTTTTCCTGTATATGCAACATGACTTGCAATAACTGGAATCGGATTATCTGATTTTAACGATGGAAGAACAAAATTCCGATAATATTCATTTCTCGATTTTGCATTTAAATGTTTAACATCAATTAGAATACGTCTTCCAAATTCGTCTGGTTTATAAAGGCCTTCTTCATTTATTGCAAGCAAATAGCGCAAAACTTTTAATCCTTTAGGAGTAAATCCAGAATTTAGTCCTTCCGATTGATCCAATAATAAATTCCCGGCATCAGGAATACTGTGTGCGTGGCCAGCCAAAAAATTATTAAAATGATGTGTAAATGTTATAAAGAAAATGGGCTCAGTCCATTTCTTTACTACCTTAATTTTATTTTGAATTGATTCAAATTCCTCATGCGTATTAAATACATTAGCACCTTCAATGGTTAAAACAAATGCGTTTTTTTTACTATTAATAACATTCTCCACATCCTTGCCATTTATTGTCAAAACAAATTCACCGGTAGCGGATAAATTGTCTCCTTCCCGAGCTAAAATTTTCTTTTTGTTTACAAATAATTTTTTATAAAAAGGAATAAATAATTCTGTACTGGTTTCTTTGTTGTTCCTTTTATCAAGGAATTTTTTTTCTTCCAGAAGTTCCTTGAAATAATCATATTTATTACTCTGGACATAATTTATTCTACGCAAAGGGATTTTCATAAAAATTGCCTGAAGAATATCGCGAATGGCTAATTCTCCTTTTTTATCGTTTCCAATAATTCGAAGAACTTTATTCATAAAAACACTTATCGATTCATTGAACCTATTTTCCCCAAATATTTTCTTTAAATTTTTTGCCACCTCCTGCGTTGCATCTCTCCTGCCTGTAACCCAACCTCTTTCCAATGGGTAAAGCGACAAAAATGCCAATTGTAAATTCCCGTTGACAATCTTTGCCAAATCACACTGAGAATAGGCAGCAGCTCTTTTCCCCTCTTCCTCTGGTTTTTTTTTAGGCAGCACAATCCACCATGGATTATATTTACTTCTTTCTTCCGGGGTTCGATGTTTATGTAACCAATTGTACGATCTCATGTGTGGATGGCAATGTAAATCAGCAAATCTGGCTATGGTTGTCATTACAATATTTTTGAAGTTAAAAATTGATAATATATATATATATTCATCTGAGAGGATAAATATAAAACAGCATTGGATAAATACTTTTTAGATTCCGTGAGGTTTCTTTTTTGGAACATATCAAAGGTTTTATTTAATGGTTAATTCATTCAACCCCTGATTAAATCACTGATAAACAAGTTAGTAATTTGAAGTCTAAATTCCAAATAAAAATTTGCGAGATAAAAGAAGGGTGAAGAATCTATATAAATTACTATTTCACTCTAATCTCACTCTTTTCAACGAATAAAGCATTCATCGCAAGTTCTTGAATTCACCTTTAAAATGAATACTATTACTTTGCATTTAACTCTGACATTAAATTTCAGATAAGCCAGGCAATTAATTTTCCAAGAGATTTTATATGACTTATTTCTTTTCTTGTAAATTTCAATTACACTAACTTGCAAAAAAAAGAATACAACCAATTTTGCAAATTAATTACAAACAATGAAGGTTATTAAAGATGTTTCAGAAGCAATAAATTCAACCCTATTAAAATCAGGTACAGTAATTTATACGGGAGGAAATGCTGCAACTCCACAAACCCTACTTAAACAACTAATAAAAGATTCTTCGATTAAAGATGTGGAATTAATAAGTGTTCTTTTACTAGGTGAATTAAAAGAATTATTCAATAAGCAAACTTGTCTACGTATTAAACACCGGATAATTTTCTCTGGTCCTCATTCCCGAAATGCACTAAATAAAGGATTGGCAACCTACCAGGTAATGCATTTATCAAATATTCCCCACCAGGTAAAAAATTATCTAAAACCCAATGTTGTTTTTATAAATATAAGTGGCCCCGACAAAGGCGGAAATTACAGCCTTGGCACCACAGTGGAGGGACTACAAGCGGCAATCCAGTATGCAAAAGCAAACGGAGGAATTATAATTGCCGAAAAAAACAAACAAATGCCCTTTATTTTAGGCACAACCATTAACGAATCTCACATTGATTTTTTAATTGAAACGGATTATCCGTTGCCCGTAATTCCTTATCACCGCCCCGATAAAACAGCTAACAAAATTGGACGGTTAATAACTGAACTTTATATTTCAAACGGTTCTACGTTACAATACGGAATTGGTAAAGTGCCGGAAGCAGTTACTGATGCTCTTATTGAAAAAGGAGTAAAAGATATTGGTATTTACACAGAATTATTCACTGATTCCATGCAAAAGCTGATAGAGAAAGGGATTGTAACCAACCGATACTCTGATGTTAATTTTTCTATCTCATCCATATTTCTGGCAAAAGACAAAAGTGGATACGATTGGTTGGATTATAACAGTTCTGTACAAAGTCGCCCGTGCAATTTTACAAACAGCATTTTAAGAATTGCACAACAACATAAAATGATTGCAATAAACAGTGCCATTGGAGTAGATTTACATGGTAACATTTGGGCCGACTCGTTAAAAGGCCGGCAAATTTATAGCGGGATTGGTGGACAGGCTGATTTTCTTCGCGGCTCAATTTTATCGAAGGAAGGTTTCGGAATAATTGCGATGGAGTCAACAACCAACAAAGGAATTTCCAAAATAATTGATATGTGCCCGGAAGGAATTACAACCACAGCCATTGCTGCCGACCCGGTGATAATTGTAACCGAAAATGGGGCATTTAATCCAATGGGGCTAAACCTTGTGGAACATGCCATTGGAATTGCTCATTTGGCAGAACCTAAAATGAAAGAAACCCTATTACGTAAAATTTATGATAGTCCTGAATTTTATAAATCGAGAGCAGCATTAAGCGATAGAACGCCAAAGGGATTTACTCCTTATAGTGAAATTAAGTAAATTGCAATTATGGAAAATTACAAATTAGTACTTCGTGGAGACCTCAACCAAAATGGATATTTATATGGTGGGAACTTACTTAAATGGATAGATGAATATGCATGGATAGCTGCTACACTGGATTATCCGGAGAGTAACCTGGTTACGATATCATTAAACGAAGTTACCTTTAAAAAAAGTATAAAAGAGGGTACAATCTTAAAATTTATAATTAACAAAACTAAAACCGGCAACACCTCAGTTCAATATTATGTAGAAGTATTTTGTACAACAAAATGTCAAACAAAAATGGATATGGTTTTTTCTACCCACATAACTTTTGTTAATCTTGATGACGAAGGCAACAAAAAAAGTTTGGCAGACATTTAAGATAGCTAGAATTCAACAAAAGAAATTCCATCGTTTTATGAATAGGAATTGATTCAAAAAAGTTACTGTTTGAAAATTTTCACACAAGAAAGTGCGTGGTAATTTAATAAAAAACAAACTAAAATCCATCATGTTTCAACCTGTTTTATTGCAGAAAAAAGATGTGTTATACAATATATCGAATTTATTTCAAAATAGATTTTTTTGTACTACTTTCAAACCGAATTTCTAATTCAAAAATTTGGTAATTTAAAATTCCAAGCTCATTGTGGTTTACTTATTACTACCATATAATTTTTTAAGTCTTTTCTTCGACAAATCTAACGAAGCAAATATATTCAGGAATGAATTCAACGAATTTTCAATAAGCAAAAAACGTTCGAACGGAATTTGTATTGGATAAATATTAGTTTTACCTTTTTTTTGACAAACAACTATAGACTTAATCTGTTATTGAAATCATTAACCTAAAATAATTTCATTATGGTAAATAAAATAACCAGTTTAGCTGAATATCTTCAGAAATATCAAGAAAGTGTTGCCGATCCCGATGCATTTTGGGGCAAAATTGCAGAGAGTCATTTCTGGCGTAAAAAATGGGATCAGGTACTTGATTATAATTTTGAGGGTGAAAATGCTCCCGATGTCAACTGGTTCAAAAATGGAAAATTGAATATTACCGAGAATATTTTCGAGCGTAATATGTACATGCGTAAAGATCAGGTTGCCATTATTTGGGAACCCAATGATCCGAAAGAAGCAGAAATCAGATTGACTTACGGCGAACTTTTCGATAAAGTAAAACAATTTGCCAACGGGTTAAAAAAGATTGGAGTTAAAAAAGGCGACCGCGTTGCCATTTATCTTCCAATGGTTCCCGAACTTGCCATTGCAATGTTAGCTTGTGCACGAATTGGCGCAATCCATTCCATCGTATTCGCAGGTTTTTCTGCAACCGCACTGGCCGACCGTGTAAACGATGCTGAATCGAATGTTATTATTACATCAGACGGTGGTTTCCGTGGTACGAAAAGCATCCCGTTAAAAGCTATTGTTGACGAAGCAATTGAAAAATGCCCAACAGTTAAAAATACAATTGTATTAAACCGCACAGGAGAAGATATTAAATGGTTTGAAGGCCGTGATGTTTGGTGGCACGATTTAATAAAGGGTGTTTCAACGGAGAACGTTGCTGAAGTAATGGATTCGGAAGATACATTGTTTATTCTTTACACGTCAGGATCTACAGGAAAACCCAAAGGTGTGCTTCATACTACTGCAGGTTACATGGTTTATGCTGAATATACTTTCAAAAATGTATTTCAATACAGCGACGGTGATGTTTACTGGTGTACTGCCGATATTGGCTGGGTAACTGGTCACTCGTATATTGTTTATGGACCACTACTTACTGGTGCAACTTCAATTATGTTCGAAGGTGTTCCAACG
>JABMPI010000393.1 GCA_013203755.1 Bacteroidota bacterium | reverse complement strand
CAATAACATTGGCGCTTTCCACATTAAAAATAATCTCAATTTCAACTTCTCTTGTTGAATTTCTGATTCCGGTAACAATTCTGATTACAGCAATTTCAAACTTGTTTTATTCAAACAAAGGAAAAGGACAATTGATTTACTTTGTAACCGTATTTTTTGGGCTCATTCATGGTTTGGGTTTTTCTAATTATCTGAAAGTCTTAATCGGGAAAGAATCAAATATTTTCACTCCGCTTCTTGCATTTAATGTAGGACTTGAAATTGGTCAGATTATAATTGTTATTGCCCACTTTTTAGTACTTTTTATTGCCATTACATTTTTTAAGATGAACCACAAAAATTGGAAGTTGTTTTTATCTGGTGCTGCTTTTGGTATTGCAGCAATACTAATAATTAAAAACAAAATTTGGTGATAAAACTATTTTTTTAAAATTTAGATTGCTAGATTTGGCATTACGAGCTATTGTGCTAATAAAAAAGAAATATATTTGAATATTATGAAGAATTTATGTTGTGTCGCTGTTATTTTATTAGCTGTTGTTTTTGTTAATGCACAAGAAAATATAAATACAAATAAGTTTAGACAGCTAAAACAAGAGTTGGCAACTCCAAATGTATATCGCACAGCTTCGGGAGCTCCGGGCCATGAATACTGGCAGCAAAAAGCCGATTACAAAATTGCCATTAAACTGGATGATGCAACCCAGCGCATTTATGGCGAAGAAACTATAACTTACCAAAATCAATCGCCTGATGTTTTGAAATATTTATGGCTGCAAATGGATCAGAATATTCGGGATAAAAACTCGGATACCTATAAAATAAAAACTTCAAAATTGAGTGAACGTACCTCCTTTTCAGAAATAAACAGATTAAACCACACTTTTGACGGCGGTTTTAAATTGGACTTTATAAAGGATGTGAATGGAGTGGATTTGCCTTATGTAGTAAATAAAACTATGATGAGAATTGATTTACCAACAGCATTACAGTCTGGCGAATCTTTTTCATTTAAAGTAAAATGGTGGTATAATATTAACGACCGAATGAAAGATGGAGGTCGGTCAGGATACGAATATTTTGAAGCGGATGATAATTATTTGTACACAATTGCACAGTTTTATCCGAGAATGGCGGTTTACAACGAAGTGGAAGGCTGGCAGCACAAACAGTTTTTAGGAACAGGAGAGTTTGCATTACCTTTTGGAGATTTTGAGGTGAGTTTAACAGTTCCTGCAGACCATATTATTGGTGCAACGGGGGAGTTGCAAAATGCCGATGAGGTATTAACTTCAAAACAGATTAAACTTTTTGAACAAGCTAAAAGTGCTGAGATACCTGTAATAATTGTATCGCAAAGTGAGGCGGAAAAAGCAGAAAAGAAAAAATCGACTGATGAAAAAACATGGCTGTTTAAAGCGTACAATGTGCGCGATTTTGGTTTTGCCAGTTCCCGGAAATTTATTTGGGATGCCCTTGGAGTTAAGTTTGGAAACCGCACTGTTATTGCCATGTCGTATTATCCCAAAGAAGGAAATCCTCTTTGGGAACAATATTCCACACGCGTGGTTGCGCATACCATAAAAACCTATTCGAAGTATACTTTCGATTATCCGTATCCGGTAGCAATTTCTGTTCATACTGATAGAATTGGTATGGAATACCCTATGATCTGTTTTAATGGCGGCCGACCGGAAAAAGATGGAACATACAGCGAACGAACTAAATATGGAATGATTGGAGTTATTACGCACGAAGTCGGACATAACTTTTTTCCAATGATTGTAAACTCCGACGAACGACAGTGGACGTGGATGGACGAAGGATTGAATACCTTTACTCAATTTCTTACGGAACAGGAGTGGGAGCGTGGTTTTCCTTCCCGTTCTGGACAAGCATATAAAATAGTAGATTATATGAAAGGCGATAAAAAATACATTTCGCCCATAATGACCAATTCAGAGTCGGTGTGGAATTTGGGAAGTAATGCGTATAGCAAACCTACTGTAGCTCTTAATATTTTGCGTGAAACGGTTATGGGGCGCGAACTTTTCGATTTTGCTTTTAAAGAGTATGCCCAACGCTGGATGTTTAAACACCCAACTCCAGCAGATTTTTTCAGAACTATGGAAGATGCGTCTGCTGTTGATTTAGATTGGTTTTGGAGGGGATGGTTTTATACTACCAATAATGTAGATATCTCTTTGGACAATGTAAGCTGGTATCAGCCAAATTCGGGAAACCCTGATGTCGAAAATTTACTAACAAAGGCTGAGGATGAAAAAGTTGCTATTACTGATATTCGAAATAAAACTGAAATAAAACAAACAGTAGCGGAAGCAGATAAAGTTACGCTTGATTTTTATTCAACTTACGATGAGTATCGGGTGACAGAGGATGATCATGAAAATTATAATAAAATGCTTTCACGCTTGACAGATGATCAAAAAGAGTTGATGGATGGCGAATATAATTTTTACCAAATCGATTTTAAAAACATTGGGGGATTAGTAATGCCCATAATTTTAAAGTTCGAATTTGAGGATGGAACAGAAGAAGTTCAGAATATTCCGGCTGAGATTTGGAGAAAAGATAATTTCGATGTTTCGAAGGTTTTTATGTTCCAAAAAATAGTGAGTAATATTACTTTGGATCCATTTTTAGAAACTGCGGATGTTAATTTGAATAATAATTTCTGGCCGCCCAAAAATCAGCCAAGTAGATTTCAATTGTATAAATCGAGGAATGGTGGAAGAAGAGGATCTTACACTGGAGGTTCCAATCCAATGCGCGAGGCAGAAAAGAAAAAAGTAGTTAGTAAAGAAAAGTAAATTTATGTTGGGGATAATTATAATGTGAAATATTAATAAGAAAAAATGAATAATTAGTCCCCATTAATTTGACGCAGAACTACCTTTTTTATTTCATCGGCAGTACGAATTCCCATTCCCGACCATTTGGCCTCTCCATTCTTAAAAACCATAACGGTGGGTAAACTTCGAATTTGATATTTTGTGGCAATAACAGGGTTTTTGTCAACATCTACTTTAATAATACGAACGTTCTCTTTTAATGACTCTTTTACCTCTTTTAAAATTGAAGGTACTTGTTTGCAAGGGGCACACCAGTCGGCATAGAAATCTACCAATACAGGTTTATTCGAATTAATAATACTCTGAAACTTAGCGCTCATCATCTTTCTTAGTCTCTTTTTTCTTATTCCTTATAAAACCATAAATAAAATCGCCAACTAAATAACCCACAATTGCTCCCCATAAGGTGGTCCAGTACCAAACAGATTTTATTGTACAAGTTCCATTGTTACAACCAACAAATTTCCAATAAAGAAAACCTCCAATTGCACCAATTAGGGTAAATATTATTTGTATGCGTAATGTCTTAATAGTGTATTTCATAGTGCGTTTTAGTTTTAACAAAGAAAAGTAAAATAGGTTCTAATTTTTTTTATCGAAAAAAATGATGGGTGATAGTGTAGTTCGAATAGTTAAACAACATCCATAATAATTGATACGCTAAATGTATGTTATTCAATTTATATTTGGCAATTTTAACTTTCAATATTACACTGAAATGAATCGAATAGAACTGTATCAGGGAGACATTACAAAGTTGAAAGTTGATGCCATTGTTAACGCTGCCAATAAAACACTTTTAGGCGGTGGTGGTGTAGATGGTGCAATTCACAGAGTAGCAGGGAACGAGTTGCTAACTGAATGTAGAATTCTTAACGGCTGCGAAACCGGAGAAGCGAAAATTACTTCAGGTTATAATTTGTCGGCAAAATATGTGATTCATACAGTGGGGCCAATTTATAATGGAGGATTATACAACGAAGCAAAAAAGCTGGCATCTTGTTATCGCAGAAGCTTGGAGATAGCAATTAAAAATGAAATAAAAACAATCGCATTCCCAAATATAAGTACCGGAGTTTATGGCTATCCCAAAACTGAAGCTGCTGAAGTAGCAATAAACACTGTCGCTAATTTTTTGGTACACAACTCAAGCATAGAAAAAGTAATTTTTTGTGTGTTCGACGATGAGAATTTCAAAATTTATAAAGATATTTTAGCATGAATAGATTTTTAATCATGTTATTGGTTGTAGCACTGTATTCTTGCCAGCCAATAAATAAGGTTTCTGTTGACGAACTTTTTAAGGCGGACAAGGAATTTTCAGAGATGGGAGAAAAAATTGGTTATAATAAAGCTTTTATTGAATACGCTCATCAGGATGCAGTTCTTTTAAGGGATGATAATTTACCGTTGAAAGGAAAACATGCTATTACCACGCTTTTTGAAAAGACCAATGTTGAAGGTGTAAGTTTTTCCTGGATACCACAGGCTGGAGATATTTCTCAGTCCGGCGAATTGGGTTTCACGTACGGAATATATCAATATCAAAAGGATTCTTTAATCGAAAAGGGTACCTATGTTTCCATCTGGAAAAAAGATGAAATGGGCAATTGGAAATATATTTTGGATAGTGGAAATCAGGGAATTGGGAAATACTAATTTTGTTTCGAAAGTCTATTTTTTCGGGCGTCGAAGAGAGGAAAAATAGGGGTGACAAAGAAGTTTGTGAAAAATTGATTTGGTTAAAGCTATAAAGTTAACTTTGCCATTCTTATTTTAAAACTATTGGTATGAATCCATTATCGATGATCGGTGCTTTTATTATGACGTTTGCACTATTGTTTTATGGAGTTGCAACTATAACACTTCAGCGTTTTAAAATGGTAAGCAGAACTGTATTATGGTTTTTTTTAATAGGTGTTTTGTTGAATATTGCAGCCGTTGTTTGTATAATGATTGCGGCTCAAGATATAACTTTTGAGCTACATGAAATATTAGGATATTCTGCTTTTATAGTTATGCTTATCGATTTTATTATGGTATTTCGTGTTTTTAGGAAAAATGGAAGAAATGCAATTATAAATAAATCTCTGGAGAGATATGCAAAATTTGCTTATGGTTGGTGGGTTGTTGTGTATTTCACAATTAGTCTGTTGGTTATTTTTTAAGAAAAATAGAAATATGTCAAGCGATTGGAAAGATAGATTGGGAACGGTGTATTCTACGAATCCCGATTTTCAATATGAAAATGATGGTGAAGAGGAAAAGGATACACTTCCGCCACAACAGCAAAATTTGAAAGTTTGTTTAGACCGCAAAAAACGCAAAGGTAAAAATGTAACATTGGTTACTGGTTTCGAAGGGGCTGAAGAGGATTTAAAAGCTTTGGGGAAATTGTTAAAATCGAAATGCGGAGTTGGAGGAACGGTAAAAGACGGTGAGATTTTAATTCAAGGCGATTTTTGTGTTAAAATTATGAAAATTCTTAAAAAAGAGAATTATAAAGTTAAACGGTCGGGAGGTTA
Organism: Bacteroidota bacterium; assembly: GCA_013203755.1. GTDB lineage: Bacteria > Bacteroidota > Bacteroidia > Bacteroidales > Prolixibacteraceae > Draconibacterium. Next base: position 136 of record JABMPI010000393.1, on the reverse strand, counting down.
AAGAAAGCGGGCAGTTATTAGTCGCAGTTATCAGAAGAAAAAGAACTAAAATATACTCAATGCAGATAGCTTTTCGGGAAATTAGGCGTAGTTATTTTTATTCACAACAAAGCAAAAAACTGCGTTGTAACAGGTT